>JADGCO010000030.1 GCA_015228935.1 Magnetococcales bacterium
TCGGGACCATACCTGACTGGGCCAGAGAAAAAGTGGCCAAGGCTGGTTTGTCATCTTTGGAAGAATGGAGCCTGCGGCTGTTGGATGCCCAATCGCTGGATGAGGTATTCTCCGAAAACAATGAGGATACCATCTAAAAAATCCCCTGGTGGCCTGACACCGTTTCCTTCGACCAATACCTTGTGATATAAAGGTTTCTTCGGTCCGTCAGGCAAAATGTTTGACTTGGCGTGATAGATATGGCAATCAACAACGCATGCGTCGATGCAACCGTTCGGCCTGGAGATAAAAAGCCTCCAGCCTGGCATGGACCACCTGCGCAAAAGGGGCACCATCGGTCTCGATGGCCAAAAAAGGCAAAGAGGGGTGATCCGCCAGCAGGTCCGCCAGGTGGTTTTCACCAGAACAGACCGCAATCTTGTTTTCCGGGGTCATGGCATCACCCAGCACGGCCTCGGCAATCCGGTTGGGAAGACAACCAAACGGGGCAATGGCAATCACCCCACACACCCGTGAGGCCATTTCCAAAACGCTGTTGCCAACCGTGAGAATCGCCTCACCGGCCAGGTTGGGGGAGATGAACTCCTGACCGACCCGCAAAATTTCTGCAATCGGAGGCGGATTCACGGCAATCAGGCCGGACTTTCCCAATATCCGCCGCAAACGGTGTTCATCCCGGGCCATGATTTTTTTGCGCAGGTAAAATACCCCCTTTTCCCAGACCGACATGCGATAATCCACCTGACCGGTCTCCACCAGGGCATCGGAATAGTGGACCCATTCGGCAATACCGCTGCACAGGGTGGCAAAGCCCCGTTCGGCGAGACGTTCGACCAGATGACCACGGGAAAATGGATCACGACGCACATAGATCTCCCCGACCAGGGCCACCAGGGGAACCTCGGACGAAGGCCGCCGCAAAGGAATGGCGGCAAGGACCTGGGCCGTGACCGCCAACTGTTTTTCCAGGGCGGCCAAGGTGCCGGTCGCCAAAGCGGTCAGAATGGCCTGCCACTCCTGTTGCAATATATCCAGGCCGGCTTGCGGATCCCGGGCATTGGCCAGGAGCATGGCGCGGATATCTTCCAGCATGTCGGCCAGAATGATCCCCCACCAGGTATACCGACTGAAGCGCGTCCCCAGACCCCCATAAGAGTTTTCCGAAGTGAGCGACAGCAGGACCACATTGGGCAGGTTGAGACGCCGGATCAGGTCTTCCATGAACACAGAGTATTGACCAAACCGGCAGGGTCCAGAGGCCGTCGGCATGAAGTAGACCAGAATTTCATGCGGATCCGTGCGGGTTTCCAGGTAGCGCAACAGCATGCCGGTGGTCAGGATCAGGGGCAGACACTCCCGCCCCGAAACCTGGGTGCGCCCCTGTTGCAACACCTCCGCATCGGTGGCCGGATGGCTGATCGCATGGAAACCGGACAGTGTCAACGCCGTGGTCAAGGCCGCAGTAAAATACGGACCAACCCAGGGAACAAGTACCTTGACCCGGGGATCCCTGGCTGGAATTTCCTGGCCGGCAGAGGTTGTGATCCAGATCTGGCCGCGTTGAAAATACAATCGTGCCTGCTGGAAGGAATTGACTGGAATTTCAATTTGTTTTGTGTGTTGTTTTGATTTTATCAGCGGCATTTTCAGATGAGTTGCCACAACATCCAGAAATGCCTCGATGCGCGTCTCCAACCCGGCGTCCGCCGTATGTCCATCCACCTCCAGGATGAGGGTCGGCTTGCCCGCCTGCGCCATGATCTCCTGAAAATAACCCAGAATGAATGAATCCGGACCACAGCCGAAACAGGTGACGAACACCCCAAACAGGTGCGGATGCCTGGCCGTCAATCGGGCTGCCTTGACCAGCTTTTGCCCAAACCCCCAATACATGTTTTCCCTGGACAGCTCTTGAGCGGCAGGGAGCATGTCAAAGGGCAGAACGCTGACCCCACGGCTGGCAAACTTGCCGGAGATACCCAGGTTGGCATCCGGAGTCAAGCCGGCATAGGGGCGGGAGAACAGCACGATCCCGATCTGTTCTGGCCGGGCGGCCAGTTCTGCCAATGTCCTCTCCCCGGCATCGAGCAGGCTTTGTTCCCAGGCACGTTGTTTCTGCACGGCCCCCCGTGCAGCCAGTCTGGCATCGGCAACGGCAATTCCCATCTCCCGCGCCATCTCCATCAGGGGAGCAACAGCCCCTTCCACCCCCCCCGTCAAATCCAGAAGCGGCGACAGGAGACCGACGCCCTGCTGTTGCAGCTTCTGCAACTCCTGCCGAAATGCCGCCTGAAGATAAAACGGTTCGGCCTGCACGATGGGACATACCTGGGAAAAGGTATGTCCCGTCTGGGCAGGTACCGCCCGCACATGGGGCAGAAACAGATATTCCGGAGGTGGATCGAGGGTCAACAGCGCATGCAGATAACCATGTGCCAGCTCTGCCGGATGACAGAAAGTGGCCTTGCGTTTGCCGATACCGGCCTCTGTCACTTTTTCCGGCACAACGGGTTGCCAACCCAGGGCCGCAAAAAAATGCGTATAAAGGGGCAAGTACTGATGGACCAGAAAACTCCGGTTCAACCCCACCCGACCACGCGGCACACCCGCCACCTGGCCACCTGCCGCAAGCCGGGTTTCATGACGCCACAGGACCCGGTCAAGGGCCACCTGATCGACCCGGGTTTTATGCCTGGCATTGACATATTTGTTGCAGGCCCCACCAAACGGTACCCGGCGACCCTCCACTTCAAATACGGCGATGGCACAATGCCGGTCACAAACTTCCTGCGTCCCCGGGCAGTTGAATGAACGCCGCCAGATGACATCCTTGGCCACCAACGCCTGCAAGTCATAATGCCGGGCTGCCATCACCCCGGAATGGAGGCGTTGCGCCACTTGCAGGGCCACCCCCAGGGCACCCATGAGGCCGGGTTCCGGCGGCACCACGATGGGTATCCCCAACAAGCCGGCCATGGCCAAAGGCACGGCGCGGTTGTAGCAGACCCCCCCCTGCATGAACACCCGCTGCCCGACCGGACGCTGTCCTTTGACTCGCTGGAGATAGTTGACACCGATGGCATAAACCAGACCGGCCATGATCTCTTCGCGGGTAGCCCCCATGTGAATCGCATGGTGGATATCGGCGGCGATGAAGGCGGCGCATTGATCACTGAACTCCGGAATGCGTTCCCCCTGCATGGCCATGGTGGCGATTTCCGCCAGGGGAATTCCCAAAGTTTCCCAGGCCGCCTCCTCCAGAAAGGAGCCGGTTCCGGCGGCACAGGCCTCGTTCATGGCATAATCGACGGGCATCCCATGGAGCAGACGGGTATATTTGGCATCCTGGCCGCCGATTTCAAACAGGGTTTCCACCTCGGGATCAAAAAAAGCCGCCGCCGTGGCATGGGCGACAATTTCATTGATGATGCCGCTGGTATCGGCATGCAGCCCGGCCAATTGGCGACCGGAACCCGTAATCCCCAGGCCGATGATATCGACCTGACTTCCCATGGGCAGGGCTTCACTCAACCGGGTCTGGATTGTGCGATAGCAGGCCCGGGCCGCCCCGACCGGATCCCCGTTGGTGCGCAGATAGACCGATGCCAACAAGGCCTGATCTTTTTGGCGCAACAAGACCGCCTTGGTGGTGGTGGAACCGACATCCAGACCCAGGAGGCAACGATCTCCGGCACACGGCTCTTGTCGCTGCCAGGTCTTGAACTCCACCCTTGAAGCATGGGTTGCCAATGGCGGGAGATGCCCTCGGGAATGAATGTGCGCCTGGACCACATTGTCCCGAGGCGGCAGGGGCAGCGTCCGTTGTGTCATGGCCCATGCTGCGGCTCCCAACGCCTCGAAACAATGCGCCAGGGGGGCCACTTCCACCTGCGGGTAGTCCTGTCGCAGATAAGCCAGCAACAATCGATTGCGCGTCACCCCGCCCGTCAGCAACACCGGCCCATCCACCCGCGCCTTGACGAGCAGTTCCATGACCTTGCCGGCCATCATCCGGCACAGGCCGGCGACAATTCGTTCCCGTGACACCCCTTTGTTGGCCGCATGGGTGCAATCGGATTTGCAAAACACCGAACACCGTCCGGAAACTGGATAGGAATCTGCCAGTGGTGCCATGGCCACCGCATCTTCCAGGGAAATGCCCAGACGGCGGATTTGCTGCAAAAAAAACTCTCCGGTCCCGGAGGCACATTTGTTGCCGGTCACCACGCCGGCGATTTTTCCATGCTTGTCGAGAGGATAGGCCAGAAAACCTTCGCCACCCAGGCTTACCACGGCCCTTTGGCGTCCTCCCTGCAAACCAAGATAAATCAAGGCCTCTTCCACGGCCCGGGGTTCGGAAATATTCGTTAAATTGACCCGCCGGGAAAAACCGCCGCCGGTGATCGCCACCCCGGCGAAGGGTTCCTTGTGCCAGATGGCCAACAGTTCCTGTAGATGCGCTTCCGGTTTGCCTTGATGGGCTTGTGACGAGGAAGCAAGCACCTGCCACCCCGACTTTCCCGACCCGGCAGCCTGGCGCTCCAAAACTACCGCCGACAGTGTCGCCGCACCGATACAAATTCCCAGACTCTTCATGACATCCTGCGCAAGACTTCAGCAAAAAACGACCCGCCAATGAATCAAGGTCGCGATCATGCCAAATTCCCCTGCCAGGGTCTACTTGTGAATTGATGATTGCTGCGTCAGACGCTCACCCCGATGTGACAATCCTTTTCCACGTCCGTGGCTCCATTGACATATCGTTCCAATCTGCACACAATGCGTTATGAAACCGGGTATTATACCTTTCAATAGATTGATAAAAGACAGAAAATATGGTCTGGATATGGACAGAAACAACCATAAATGGGAATACGATCCTGGAGAACGCAGAAACAAACATAAATGGGATTCTGACCAACCCGGTTTTGTACCTCTGGATGAAAAGAACGCTATCGGAAAATGCCCAAACACCATCACCAACTCTCCTGGTTTGGCAGAGAGGCTGCTGAACGAGGGGGTGGCTTACCCGCCAAACATGTCAGTCCCCGACGAAATTTTCAATGTTTACCAAGGGGTCGTGTATCGGGCCAAACCGACCGTTCCGGGTAAGTCCTATCATGGTTTTCCCGAGAAAGAAGGTAAAGGTCGCAAAATTGCTCTTGAAGTGCTTGCTGAACTGGACAAACGGGCAAAACGAGACGGAATGTATCCTGAGTTCGAAAATTGGATGAAAAAATACCTCCCGGAAGGTTGGAAACGGCTGTTCAAGACCAGACTCAAGAGACGGGCAAGAGACGATGAACCACCTGGATTTTAAATTTACTCCCGATCTGGTCCATTCCGAAAAAAATTTGCCTGTTTTTTCTGGGAAAGGCCGGCTGTTGGTACACATCCTTGGTGATGCCATCTGGAGTGAAGATGGTCATGACGGCGTGACAGGGATTGACGAACATTGGGACGGTTTACTGGATCATCTGGCAAAAAACTGGCATGCCCTTGGCATGGAACAAACTTATCCTCCAGGTCACAACCCGCTCTCCCCTGACCAGTTTCTTGATGAAGCCTTGGCAAGCCTGGACTGGTCATCCGAACCCACGGAAATACTGTACCCTCGGGAGAGAGAAATCATGGCCTTCGCGGACCGCCACAATCTGGCATCTGGAATGCGTGAAATCCATTTAGACCCGATTTACCTGCTGCGTGAGGGCAACACAATGCGGGTGGTTGCAGATGATCACGACTTGTCCATGCCCATCTGGAATGCCGTGCAAACCCTCGAAAACCTTGGCAACAACATCGCCAGATCCGTATCTTCCCACTCTCCCCGGGGAGCAATCATTCTGGAAAATTGGCACAACCGTTCCCAACCCCTGCCAACCGACAGGTGGCTTGCCCTGGTCACAGGCATGTCAAGTGAAAGAATCAATCGCATGACAGTCCATGATAATGTCACTTCGGAATATCTTCATCTTCCATCCATGTCCGAACCGGGACCCGTACAGATTGCAGCCCGAATGACCCATCATGTACTCCTGGATCAGGATTTGAAGGAAGTCTTGAAACTGGTTGCCACACTCAACATGACACCCCTTGGCGGACAATTGTTACAGCTTCGTCAGCAGGCTGAAAATCACCTTGCCAGACTGGCCGGGGAAAAAGCCTACGTGCAAGGGTATGAATTGGCCCGTCTGCTGCGTGAAAAACTGGAACTACCCGATCACGAACCGGTTGACCCGGAGACATTACTAAAACAATGGAACGTATCAATCGAAAAGACCCGAATGGTGGAAGATGTCGATGCCATTGCCCGCTGGGAAGATGACCACGCCGTGATTCTGGTCAATCAGAATGGAAAACACGCACAATACCCCTGGGGACGCCGGACAACCCTGGCCCACGAAATGGCCCACCTGCTCGTTGACACGCTCTCCACCTTGCCAGCCATTGAGGTTCTGGGTGGGCGGGTACCTGCCAGGCTGGAAAAGCGGGCCAACGCTTTCGCGGCAGAGTTCCTGCTTCCCGTCAGTCATGTCGAAACGTTGGTAGCGAACGACAGCAACCCGGAAATTCTCAAGAAATGGCTCGATTCATTGACTCAACAATTCATGGTCAGTCGCACCTTGGCGGCCCGACAAATAGAAAATTTTCTGGCCAAACAGGAAAAACTTTCGCAGGAGTGCCGTCAGTTTCTCGACCGTGAAGCAAACCGTTACCAGCAAGGCAATAACTGGTTGACGGCTTGACATCTTGTAAGCATCTGCATCAAGAACACCACCTCAGCGAAACAATTCTTCAATAACAATGGGAACATCCGGTTCCGTGGCGGAATTCGGTTCGGTTGGCAACCCGGCCTGGGAAAGAAGGGTTTTCAATTGGGCAACCCGTTCCTGACCCGAAGGATGGGTACTCAGAAAGGGAAGGGAACGGTATTTTTCCGGCAGGCGGGCCAGTTTTTCATGAAACAGCACGGCATCGTAGGGGGAAAAACCGGCATCTTGCAGGTAGGTCAGAGAGAGGCGGTCGGCATCCATCTCCTCTTCCCGGGAGTAGGTTCGCTCCAGGGTGAAACCACCCAGATAGACCAGGGCATCCCCCAGGGGAACGCCGGTGAAATTCAGGAGAACCCCGACCAGTCCGAGTTTATCCGCGCTCTCCCGGCGATCCTGGCGGACAGCATTGTGACTCAGCTTGTGATGGGCAATCTCGTGCCCGATGACAAACGCCATCTGACCGGAATGGCCGCGTAAAAAACGGACCATGCCATAATTGATTCCGATTTTCAGCCGGTTGTCATCCACCCAGGCGAAGGCGTTGGGACTCCAGTCGCGCAGGATGGAGAGTTCCACATGAATACCGGCAACCTGCTCGATGCGGTTTTGCACGGATTTGATGTCGTTGAAGGCTTTCTCTCCGAACAAATCCCTGATCTCACTCGGGGCAGCGGCGGAGACCGTGCGGCTGGACGTGGATGGGGTTTTGCGGTTGTGCCGGGGAGCATCCTCGATTTCGACGACGACACCCGAGCAGCCCTGGAGAACGACCCACAACCACAAAGCAATCCAGGCCCACCCATCCCCCACACGGAGCTGGCGCGGTCGGATGATCACCTCAGTTGGCGGTCTGCCCGGCATCCACCAGCAAGGCGGGATCGATGCCCATGCAACGAATGGCGGCATACCAGCGATCTTTGGGGGGGAGGTCGAAGACAATGCGACGATCCATTTGGCCAACCAGCCAGGAGTTTTGGCGCAGCTCCACTTCCAACTGCCCCGTTGCCCAACCGGCATATCCCAGGGTAAACAAAAACCGACCGGTATCTTCGGATTTGGCCAAAAAATGAAGAATTTCCGGATTGGTGGCCATGTAGATATCCGGTGCCACCCGCAGGGAACCGGGAATATCGATCATCCGTTCGTGGAGAATGAACCCCCGCTCGGGCGAGACCGGCCCTCCCTGAAAAACGATGGGCTTGTCGGTCCGATTCCAGGGCAGGGACAATTGGTTGATGACATCGTCCATGGAAGCGGGATGGGGGTGATTGATCACCAGTCCCAGGGCACCTTCCACGGAATGGGCACAGACGAAGATGACGGATCGCTCGAAATTGGGATCCCTCAGGCTGGGCATGGCAATCAGGAATTTGCCAACCAGATTTTGTTCCTGAAGCATCACGGTTCACTCCTTTTGACCAACCCCGGTCAATGTTTCCTGGAGCCGCTTGTGAATACCATCAAAACCACCATTGCTCATGATGACCACATGATCGCCACTGCCAACTCTCTCCCCCAAATATTTCACTGCCTGCCCGGCGTCGTCAACAACAACCGCAGTCCCGGGTGAAAATTCATTCAAACGACGGGCGACGGCCTCCACATCGAGGAGATTGTCCGCGCTCAATCCGCGGGCCGCTGGGCGAGCCAGGATAACATGGTTAGCTGTTTGCAGAGCCCCCGGGAGTTGATCCTGGTGGACACGGGTGCGCATGGTGTTGGAGCGTGGTTCGAGGATGGCCCAGATGCGGGCCTGGCCCACGGCGGCCCGCAAACCCTGCAACGTCGTGGTGATGGCCGTCGGATGGTGGGCAAAATCATCATAGACCGAGACCCCACCGGTTTCATGACGCAATTGCAGACGGCGAGCCACCCCCTCAAAAGACTCCAGACCCCGATGAACCCCCTCTGCGGCCAGACCGTGACTCAAGGCCATGGCGGCGGCGGCCAAGCCATTCATGACATTGTGCCGACCCAGCAGATTCCAGGTTACCGTAAAAAGGGGTCTTCCCTCAACCAGAACCGTCCAGACCCGGCCATCGGGTTGTTCCAGACGGGCCGTGAAGGGAAAGTCGCCCTGGATGCCATAACGCACCACCGGACCAAAAGCATGGCGGGTCAGGGATTCGATTTCCGGATCATCGCCGTTGGCCAGAATGCGCCCCGCAGGCGGCACGATGCGCAACAGCAGGCGGAATTGCCGCCGAATCGCTTCCAGGTCCGGATAAATGTCGGCATGGTCGAATTCCAGATTGTGCAGAAGCAGGGTCTTGGGATGATAATGCAAAAATTTGGGGCGTTTGTCGCAAAAGGCAGTGTCGTATTCGTCCCCTTCCACGACCACCCAGGCTTGCCGGGGAAAGCGGGCACCGACGCCAAAATTCAACGGAATGCCCCCGATCAAAAAGCCGGGTTGCAGGCCGTTACACTCCCACAACCAAGCCGTCAGGCTGGCGGTGGTGGTCTTGCCGTGGGTGCCGGTCACCACGATGGGATGGCGTCCCTCCAGGACATGATCAAAGAGCCATTCGGCACCGGAACGAAATGAGATACCCCGATCCAGGGTGGCTTCCAGTTCCGGATTGCCCCGGGAAATGGCATTGCCGACCAGGACCAGGTCCGGGGCCGGGTGAAGATTTTCTGCCCGGTAACCATCGGCGACGGGAATCCCCCGTTCGGCCAGAAAATCGCTCATGGGCGGGTAGACCGCCGCATCGGAGCCGGTGACGCGCCAACCGCTCTCCTGGGCGTGCGCAGCCAGGCCGGCCATGGCCGTGCCGCAGATGCCGATGATATGCAAATGTTTCATGCCCATGCAAAACCTTCATCAAAACCGTTATTTATGGAACAAGCCGCCCGCAACCCCCTGCAAATGTTTCATGCCCACGCAAAACCTTCGTAAAAACTGTCACTTATGAAACAAGCCGCCCGCACCCCCCCCGGCAGTTGCCACCATACTGTACCAGGGCGTTGGATATTGTGCGCCACAGCAGCCGAACCAACGTCACGTTTGAATCCACGGATGCACGGCAGAGCTGCGGCGGCGTCCCGCTCAGACCGTGCCTGACCGAAACATTCCTTGCCGATCCTTCAATCCGGGGGGCGGCTGAACCTGATTTTCATGATCAACATGGCCGCTGACAGCAACAGAATGACGCCGTTGGTACCGATGATGGGGATGGACCTGACCTGGAAGCCATACCACAACCACAGCCCCGTACCGAGACAGTTGATCAGGAACATGCCCAGGGAAATGTCCTGGACCGAGCGGCTACGCCAGGTATGGACCACCTGCGGCAGAAAGGCGCTGCACGACAACACGCCGGCGACGTACCCCACCATCTCCAGTCCGGAAACCACCCGGCTGTCATCCTTTGGTCAGGGCGACGGCATCGGCCAGATCGAGACCTCCATCATAGATGGCCTTGCCGGTGATGACGCCGGCGATTTTGCCACCGTTGGGGAAGGGGCCTGCATTGGCCATGACCTCACGAATATCCTGGAGGGAGGAGATGCCCCCCGACAGAATCACGGGCACGGAGACGTGACTGGCCAGGGAACGGGTTGCCGGAATATTGGGACCTTTGAGGACGCCATCGCGGCTGATGTCCGTGAAGATGATTTCCGTGGCACCGGCATCTTCGAGACGATGGGCCAGATCCTGGGCGGAAATATCGGTGGTTTCCGACCACCCTTCCACGGCCACGCGCCCGGCGCGGGCATCGATGCCGACGGAGATGCGTCCCGGAAAAGTCCGGCACGCCTCGCGGACAAAATCTGGATTGCGACAAGCCACCGAGCCGAGTATGGCGATGGAAACCCCCATGGCAAAACACTCTTCGATGGTTTGCATGCTCCGCAGCCCTCCTCCCAGTTGCACCGGGATGGTGACGGCGTTCAGGATGGCGCGGATGGCCTCCATGTTGACCGGGCGACCGGCAAAGGCTCCATTCAGATCGACGACGTGCAGTCGTTCTGCGCCGGCTTCCTGCCAACGGGCGGCGGTGCCGCCTGGATCATTTGAATACACGGTGTCGAGGTCCATGGCCCCCTGATAGAGGCGCACACAGAGTCCGTCCTTGATGTCGATTGCGGGAATGACGATCATGTTATATTGACCACTTTAGAAAGTTGTGAAGAAGCCGCAGGCCATGTTTTTGGCTTTTTTCCGGATGAAACTGGGTAGCGAAGAGGTTCTCCCTGGCTGCTGCGGCGGTAAAAGTGATGCCGTGGACGCTTGATCCGGCAACATCCGACGGGTATGTGGTCTGACCGTGGAAGGAGTGGACGAAATAAAAATGGCTGGCGTCCGGAATGCCATTCCACAGGGGATGATCTTTTTCCTGGCGAACTTTGTTCCAACCCATATGGGGTACCTTGAGGCAACGATCCGGGTCAGTGGGATCCGGCATCTCCCGGGAAAAGGGGATCACGGTACCCGGAAGCAGATTCAGACCCGGATGATACCCGAATTCTTCGCCAGCCGCAAAAAGCAGTTGCATGCCGACGCAAATTCCCAGAAAGGGCTTGCCTGCCCGGATGTGGTTCAGGACCGGTTCGGTGAGGCCTCGGGCATCGAGGTTTGCCCGGCAATCCCCGAAGGCACCCACACCGGGCAACAACAGGTGCCCGGCCTGAGGAATATCGGCTGGATTGGCCGTGACCCTGACCTGGCCACCGACGCTTTCCAGGGCCTTGGCCACGGATCTGAGATTGCCGGAACCATAATCCACGACAACAATCATGGGTTCAATGTCCCCTTGGTACTCGGAACCCGGTCTCCCTGGGCTGGATCCGGGGCACAGGCCTCGCGCAATGCCCGCCCCAGGGCCTTGAAGCAGGATTCAATGATATGATGATCATTTTGGCCATAGAGGCTGGTCACATGCAAGGTCATGCCGACATTATTGGCAAAAGCCATGAACCATTCCCGGAACAGTTCGGTTTCCACATCACCCAGACGCGCATGGGAGAAGGTCACTTCCCATACCAGGGTGGGACGGTTGGAGAGATCCACGACCACCCGTGACAGGGCCTCATCCAGGGGAACATAGGCATGACCGAAGCGGTTGATGCCACGTCGTTCCCCCAGCGCCTTGCGAAAAGCCTGACCCAACACAATACCGACATCTTCGGCGGTATGGTGACCATCCACATGGAGATCCCCCTTGGCCCTGATCGTCAGATCGAAGAGTCCATGCCGACCGATTTGATCCAGCATGTGGTCCAAAAATCCCAACCCGGTGTGAATGTCGGTGAGACCACGGCCATCCAGATTGACCTGTACCTGGACCTCGGTTTCACGGGTCTGGCGTTCCACGGTGGCTGTGCGGTTCATGTCATGTCTGCCCCACGCAAAGGTTTCCTTTGTTTGTTTGCGATTTTGACCTGGATGTTGGATTCGGGGATAGGGAAAAAAATTCCCCGTGGCCATTTGTTCCGCCCGATTGCCAAACCGGATGTTGACGAAACACTTTGTCCCACACGTCAATTGACCCGGACCCATTACGGGACAAAATGTCTCATTATTCCTGGCAAAAGTGTCTCACGAGACAAAATGTCCCAGCATTTGAGACGCTCATCCGTTCTGGTGCCAGAATCACGACATGCGCTGCCAGAATTCTGGCAGCGATGTGCGGGGCATGGATATAATAATCTAAAAATAAATCAAACAGATGGATGCTATTCGCTCCGGGTCGCGGCACTTTTTTCGGGCAGCGACTTTTGCTGTTCCATGGTGGCCACCAATTGATTGGCAAACTCCAGGGACACGTCGTGATCAATCCAGAATTGCAGGGCTGCAATGGAACTTTCTGTTGGATTTTCATGGATATCCCGAAACTGATCCACCACCCAGTTTTCGGCATTCAGGCGATAGGAATCGATCATGTCACGGATCAAACCGTGCAGGATGCGGAAATTTTGATCACAGACCGTTATGCCGCGTCGCTTCATGGCTGGTCACCTTGATAATCATAAATAAAAACATTTTGATAGATCAGACAGGCCGCATTTTTTCCCAGGCGCGGAAATCCTGCCGGGTGCCTGTCTCCAATAAATGGCCCACCTATTGCATAATATATTTTCAAATATAACTTTCACCGCCAAGTCCTTCCGTTCGTCTGGTCAGCCGGGGGAGGCACAAGTAGGACAATCTTGAGATCAAGCCGATTGATTCCCAATCGGATCTACAATAGGAGTGAAGCCATGGACACACTGAACGTCAGCAAACCAAATCTGGGTGAAAAAATTTTGGAAAACGTTGGCCTGATTACCGTTATGGGATTGGTGTTTGCGGCGGTGCCCTTGCTGACGGCCTGGTCGGTCAACGGACTGATCCAGATTTTCTGAGTCGCCCATCTGCCACCAGGCAAGCTTTTCCAAACTTCATTCTCCGCATACGATACAGATTGTATGCGGAGAATGCGTTTCAGGGGTTCCATTTTGGTACTCATTCGATCTTTTCCTGTTGGGATTGCAAGTGAATCTTGATATGCCTTATTTCAAGGTTCAGTCATTATATTCGTGGCGGGGTTTTAATGAATTCCGATGCACTTCGTTTTCCAGGTCCTGAAGAAGGCGGATCATTTCTCCTGACAGGGCATTCAAACGCTCCAAAAGACCAAACAGGCTTTCATCGAATCTGTCAATAATAACTTTTCTGAGCAGTTCATTACCGATCCTGTGCAGATTTTTATGGTATCCCTCAAGCTCCTTGTACGATTTATATTCCGAATAATCCATTCCATCACTATAATACCATCTGCCAAGATTGCACTCGGTGTGATCCCCGAGCATTTCCTTGAACTCCTGTTCATTTTCGATATCATCCAAAAATTCATTGTTTCTCACATGGTAGAACAGCTCCATCATATCCTTGCGCCATTGGATGTGATCCATCTGCGCCTGGTACACCAGGCCGATGGGCTTGCCTTCCCACCTTTTTCCGGATTTCACCAGGTCGATAAAACCGTTGAGGGGCAAAGGCCTGGACATGAAAAAGCCCTGACCCTGGTGGCATCCGCTATACAACAATTTTTTGTAGGTGCATTCGTCTTCAATGCCTTCGGCAACGATCCGCATACCCAGTCTTTGGGCCATTCTTATGTTTGAATTGACAATTTTGTTACCCTTGCTTGCAGTCACCCGGTTTCCTGTACAAATATGATTGACCAGGCTTTTATCCAACTTGATCGATGAAAACGGGAACGTGGAAAGAACTTCCAGGGAAGAATAACCTGTACCAAAATCATCCAGAGACAATTGAATTCCCAGCCCGTGCAAATCGTGCATCATGTGAATGGACTGTTGCGTCATATCAACCAAGGTTGTTTCTGTCAATTCAAATATAACCTTATTCTTTTCAAGCATACCTGCCCCGAAAATATCTGCCACCTGCCGGTAAAAACCGGCCACTTTCAAATCGTGACTGGAGACGTTGAAGGAGTAACTCAAGTCGCCGCATTGAGTATTGGCCTCGACGATGTCTGCAACAAACCTTGGCAACATTTTTTCTGTTATTACAGTAATATAGCCTGTACTCTCCGCCAGGGGGATAAAATCGTTCGGCTGGATGAACCCGGACTCTTTCCTCCATCGGATCAGGGCCTCGGCACCAATGACCCTCCCGGTCATGAAAGAAATTTTCGGCTGGTAGTAAAATATGAATTCGTCATTATCCAGACCATTTTTTATGTCATGCAACATGAAACGGTTGTCATCTTGATGGGACATCGCTCTGCTCCACGTCTGTATTCCAGACAGCGTCTGCATCGTTTTCAACGTTCCAGAGAACATGAGGAAGGGCCGAGGCCCTTCCTCCCGGACATGCATTCTGGATTATGACTCAGAAATTTTCCGGTACTTCTGAAGTCTGGGCGTGTCAGTAACAGGTACCGCCAGCCTCCTGCAAGATCATTTCCACCTCATCACGATGATTTTCCAGCGCCATCAGACGCGCCGTCACACCTTTATTGTTTTTTTCGTTCACGCGCGCCCCTTTGGACAATAAAAATTTGACAATATCGATATGACCACCGATTGAGGCAAACATCAAAGCATTCAAACCGTCTTCATTTTTGACATGAATATCCGAACCATGTTCCACCAACAGCTTGACAATTTCCGTATGACCCTTATCGGCTGCGATCAACAGGGCCGTACATCCGCATTGATGATTGCGTTCGGTACTGGCCTTTTTTTCGATCAACAGACGCACGGCGGCAACATCCCCATACTGGGCGGCCACCATGAGGGGGGTATTGCCTTCCTTGTCCTGGGCATCGATTTCAGCCCCGGCGGCAAACAAGGTTGGCAAGAGATGCGCGTTGCCATACTGGATGGCCAGGTGCAGTGCCGTGCGCTGCTTCTGGTTGACGGCCTTGAGGCTGGCCCCCTTGGCAAGCAACATGTCCAGAATTTTCTGGCGCGTCGCCTGCTCGGCGGGATCCTTCAGACGCACAGCAACCAGCTTCAGAAGTGGCGTCCATTGACCCTTGGTTTGAAAGTTGACATTCGCACCATGCTGGATCAGGGTTTCAACCAGTTTGGGATGCATCCACTCGGCGGCAAGAAACAGGGCGGTACATCCTGCACGCTGGTGTTCGGCATTGACATTGGCCCCTTTTTTCAGCAGCAGGTCGACGATCTCTTCATTCCCTTCCTGGGCAGCCATCATCAACAGCGACATGCCGACCGGATTGTACAAATTGGGATCCGCTCCCTGGTTCAGGGCATCGCGAACGACTGACCACTCTCCCTTGTTGGCCGCATCCCAGATCTGGGCATTCGAGATTGCGTAAGCCCCCTGGAATACTCCTGGCTTGGATGCCCCCGGCTGGGAGGCTTTTGGTCGGGAGGCACCCGGCTGGGCAGCACCCGGCTGGGCAGTACCCGGCTGGGCAGCACCCGGCTGGGCAGCGACTGGCTGGGCAGCACCCGGCTGAGCCGATGCCTGGGTGGTCGCAACAGCACCCCCCACCAGGACCGACAACATGCAAACCATGGCAACGTTCTTTTTCATGACGGACCACCTTTGATTGAATGCCCTTTTCCCGGGCAATAACTGCCAAACTCCTCCCAACCTGACCAGATCTTGCCACCGGTTACCCTGGATGCAAGATTTTTTTCCAGAACAATATACTATCCCTCGCTTCCTGACGCAGCGAGTCATCTCGCTACTCTCCCCTGGTGGACGCCCCTCTTCCTGGACGAAAACTGCCGAACATTTCCCGTCGGGTCAGGTCCTGCTGCCAGCGACAGGTGAGGGATCGTTCCCTGCGGACGTTTTCACGAAACTGGATGACATCGGTCCAGGCCGCAAATACCTGATCGGCGGTTTGATATTGCGCCAACCCGATCACCAGTGGCTGGACAAGGAAAAATCCTTGCCGGGCATCATACTGGGCATGGGCCTCCCGGGTCTCCTCCAGCACGGTAACGCTGATTCTGGGACCCAGGGTTGGCAACAAAACCTTTTCCAGACGTTCCATGGCCATTTTTTGCGCCGCATCCGGGACCAGAACCCGGCACAGCATCCAGGGTGTCAGTTGCAGGAACAGGATCCAACCCGCGAGCCGTCGGAAAGACCTCATTTCATGGCCCAGAGCCGGGTTGAAAAAATCCCCGGTCAACCCAGGAACCCCCTGCTCCTGTTGCAGGCGTTCCGAGGCCGCAGCAAAGAGAGTACCATATTCCCGGAGCAGACCCGCATCGTCCGGCACCTCAGCCTCCTGTCCGGTTTCATGCATGACTCCCTCCAAACAAATCCCGAAGCCTGGATCCCAGCATGCCATACAATGCCAGGGAAGTGGAACTGACAAGTCTTGCTGCAAATTGGGGCACCCAGACGGCCAGATGATCTTCCCACAATTCGCGCAGCAGGTCGGCATGCTCCGCAGGCTGCTGGCGCAGGTGAACCACCAGATCCAGCATGGAACCCAGATAATCCGGCGGAATTTCCGGGTTTGCCTCGACACCGGCACGCTGGAACAGGCCGGCTATGACGGGTACGAACTCTCCGCCCATGGACCCCTGCCGCCAGTAGCTCTCAAAAGGCGGACAGAGTGTCCTGGGAATGCCGTTGACAAACAGACGGGTGTGTTCGGCCTGCCATTCTGTCAACGGTGTTTGACGCAATTCCGGCAACGCGGACTGGAGCCAGGGAAACTCAGAGGCCATCTCTTCGACTGCGGCCAGAGACTCTGGCTCGGGTTGCCCCAGCAACCCGGCCAGTACAGTCAACTCATGTTCCAATGATGTCGTCATGGAGCGAATGTTACCATGGATAGGCGTAAACGCCAGCGGCCATGAAATAATGCCGCAGGAGGTACCCTCCAGACAACACCAGCACGGATGCGGTGACAATGGGCACCTTGCCACCCCATTTGCCAAAGACGCATTTCAATTCCATGGCCAGCGGAATCATCAAACCGCACACCACAAACCCGATGAACCAGCCGGAATCGTTCCACAACAACGCCGCCGACCGGTAACCAGCTTCCGAGCCGGAGAGGGTGAAGTTGAAGAACGAGTAGATGACAACCAGTTCCGCCGTGATCAGGCCAATGTCCACCCGTTCATAGAGGGCACGAATGGAGTGATCCACCCGATGGTAGATGAACATGTACATGACGATGAGCAGCCAGGCCATGGAGGTGGAAAAAGCAGAGACCGTGAACAGAATGGGCACACCCGGATTGTGCCACAAGACCACTGCCGGAAAACTTTGCAGCAACAACCCGGTATAGACAGCCGTTCCCAGTCCCGTGATGATGGCGATCCAGCCCAGGATGGGTTGAAATTTCTGGGCTGTTTCCGCCACATCGCGGGTGATTTTCATTTTCAGGAAGGCACCCATGACGGGCCAGTTCAGAAGGCGGGGCTTTTCCACCATGAAGGGCAACGCAAACAACACGGCGGTCAGTTGGAGCCAGAGGATGAACTGGGAACCCCAGGCAATCCAGGAGTCGGGTTTATGGAAGATGCCCCAGGGGGTCAGAATGTAAATGGCGGCCCATTTGTGGAGCAGATGGAGAAACAGCAGCCCCGACCCCAGCGCCAGCATGGCCGTGCCAGAGAGCGCCCCCCACATGACCAGCTCTTTTTCCTCACGCAGATACATGTGGGTCAGAAAGCTGACCACAATGACGGCAGCGCCCATGCCGCCCAGAAACAGATACAACGCAAACCACCAGGTCCACATATCCTGAGTGGCATAAGTCATGATTTCCATGCGACTCTCCTACCTTTGGGGAATATAGTAGACATTGGGACGAGTCCCCAGATGGGCCATGAGAGGCTTGGCCGTACCATTGCGGACCAGTTCCGTGGCCGGATAGGCCGGGCTGTCCAGGTCACCCAACATTCTGGCCTCTCCCGGGCAGGTACGCACACAAGCCGGCAGTTCACCCAGTTTGAGCCGGTGATGACAGAACGAGCATTTATCCATGCTGGGTGCCTTGCGTTTCAGATCCCCGTAATACTCTTTGCCGGTCTTGATGTCGTCATGCGTGTAGGGAAAACGTGCCTTGTAGGGACAAGCCAGGGCACAGGCCTGGCACCCCATGCACAAGGTTTCATCCACCAACACCACCCCATCCGAGGTCCGGTAGGTTGCCCCCGTCGGACAAACGGTCATGCACGGCGGGTTGCTGCAATGGTTGCACAACCGCGGAATGAAATGCCGCCGTACCTTGCTGCCGGTTCCTGTTTCCCGGTCGTGAACATAGGTCCGCCAATGGTCGGACCAGACTGGCGTTTGATTCTCCAGTGAACAGGCCGCCATGCAGGCATTGCAGCCTACACAGGTGTTCATATCGATTACCATGACGTAATGGGTCACGATGCCACTCCTTTTTTAGATTTTTTGGATCCGCACGGTAAATTCCTGAGAACGGAATCCCGCAACAACAGGTTCTACCAGATAGGGGATCAGTTTGTTGGTGGCCGTGCCAATACCCACGCTGAGATGCAGAGCCTTGTTCTCCACCCCGAACGAGGAGTGCAGAAAGATGGAATCCGGATGCAATTGGTTGGTCACATAGGCCGTACCCTCGGCCTGCTGCGCAGAGAGGGTGTTGGTCAACAAAATCCGATCACCGGTGCGAATTTCCAATGCTTCAGCCCGGTCAGGATGGATCCAGACGCCGGTGTAGATATCCTTCTTGAAACGGTTGATGGCCGCCAGCACCGGGTTGTTGCTGTTGGTTGAACCATAGGAAATCGTTGGTGTCTTCCCGTAGGTGAAATAGAACTCGTCCTTGTTCAGGGGCTGGTCCATGGTCTTGCCGTGCCGACAGGTGGCCGGAATGGATGCCGCCAGAACGTTGAAAGAAGGACCTTTTCCACCCATGCCATCCCGGAGCCAGACAAAGAGGGTGCCAAAAAACTCCAACCGGCCACTGGTCGTGGGCAGGGCCATCTGGCGCGGCATGGAGTGATGCGCCAGAATCTCCTCGGCAGGAATTTCCAAATGCACACCATGCCGCTTGAGACTTTCATGCAACTCCTTGGGCGTGGTATGAATTCTCGCCGCCGTGGTCTCGAAGGCCACATCACGACAAGCCTTGGAATAGGGACTCTTGGCTCCAAGCGCCCGGTACTTTTCATAGGCAGCCATGGTGGACTTGGCCGGGATGCCGCTCAATACTTCCAGCGTCTTCACAAACGGCTCAATCGATCCCGAAATGACCTTGCTGAGACCCAGCAATATATCGGGAGTCTCCAGGGTATCATACAGGGAATCGATGGCACTGAACCGGGTCGTCAAAGAGAGATCGTGATTGACCCCGTTGCCGTAGATGGTCGGCTCATCCCGTTCCAGATAGGTGGGGTTGGGCAGGATGACGTCGGCGTAGGGCACGGTATCCGAAGGAAGAACGTCCACCACCACCACCAACTCCATGTTGGCATGGGTCAAAATGGTCTTCCACTGGGTGTCCGGATAGTAGTGACGGACCGGATTGGCGGCGTTGATCACGATGGCCCGGGTCAGGTATGGCTCGCCGTTGTAGATCAACTTGCCGGTGACCGACTCCAACAGACCGGTGTCGGCCAGGGCCGGCACGGCCACGGCTTCCCGACCGGCGGCCCGTTCCTGGGCGGAAAAGGCAAAGGCCCAGGCGGGATGTCCATGGGGGAAGGTTTTGGGATTGGAGATGGCTTTGATCAACTCACCCACGAAAGGCACACCCGCCATGCTGGTCATGAGGGGTCCCGGGGAACGCTTGGCCTTGTTCGCTTCATGCCAGTTGGCCACCTTGTGGTGATATTCACCGCTCATGATCCAGCCACCCTTGCGGTCGATCCCACCGACCAGGGCCTGCAACATGGCCTGTACCCGCCGCAACATGTTGATGTTGGTATAGCGGGCACCATGCCAGCCCGGATCCACAATCGGGCGTCCGGCCGTGGCAAAGTCACGGGCCGTCTTGATGATCACCTGGGCAGGCACGCCGGTCGTCTTGGCGGCCCATTCCGGAGTATTGGCCGCAATCTCGGCAATCTGGGCCTGCAACACCGTCATCACCGGACGCCCTTCCAGGGTCAGACCATCCGGGGCAAACAGGGCCGGATGGACCGGTGCCCCTTGAATGTCCACCACGTTCTGATGGCTGAAGGGAGGAATGGAAACAACCCCCCCGGAACGATCCTGGACAACCCGCGGATTGCCCGCTGCATCCGTGGCAATCGCCCATGCCCCATTGGCATCCCGGGCCAGAAGGAACGGCATGTTGGTGTGCTTCTTCAGGAAATCTTCATCATAAAGCTTTTCCGTCAGGATCACATGCAGCATGGCGACCATGAAATCCAGGTCGGTACCCGGGCGGATCCGGATCCACTCATCGGCCTTGGCGGCTGTTTCCGAGAGGCGGGTATCGAGGGCAACAACCCGGGTCCCCTTCTTGCGTCCCTCGGCAAAACGCACCATGCGGGAGGTGGAAATGGCCCCGATGGAGGCATTGTTGGCCACAAACAGGATGTAGTTGGCATTGTCGTAGTCGGGCAAAACTTCATCGTGAATATTGAAGTTTCCGGTGACCGAGTCGGTGCCCAGATGCCCGGATGCCACGCAATGCTGCATGGGGGAGGCCACAATGTTGGGGACCCCGTTGGATATGGCAAAGGGAACGGCCCAGTACATGTAGAACACGCAGGAGGTCCAGCCCCCGACCATGGTCCATTCCCATGGTTTGATGTTTTTGGCCTTGGTTTTCGCCTCGATATAGGCCCAGGCCTCGTCCCATGTGACGGCGCGAAACTTGCCTTCACCCCGTGGGCTTCCTTCCACCCGGATCATGGGACTCTTGATGCGATCCACCTCATAAACCTGCCGCATCCCGGCCTGGCCTCGGGCACACATCTTGCCCCGGTTCAGGGTGGAGTGGGGATTGCCATCCAGTTTGACAATGCGCTTGACCCCGTTGACCGTTTCGGTGGTCACCTGCACATTGCACAATGACGAGCAGAAGTTACAAATGCTGTAAACCTGTTCCTTCGTTGCCTCATTGCCACTCCGGGCCTCCTTGCCAACAAGACCTGTCGGGGCCAACAAAGACAAACCCGCCACCCCCCCACTGGATTGAAGAAATCTACGTCTGGTCAACTTTGGGAATCGCCAGGACATGTGTACTCCTCTCCGTTGTTCAATGGACATACCTGCCACGCAGACAAAGCTCTCCCGATCACCATAGTTCAATTTATGGTGTCATTCCGCGAGCCAGCTTTTGGAATTTACAAGGGCAACAATCGTGCCTCTTGCCACCTTTTTTTGCCAAAAATTTATAACAAATTGTAATTTATTACGCTTTTTTTTACAATCACCCCCGCATCATACCTGGACAAACAGGACTGCCACAGATTTTCTTGCCATTTATGGCAGACAATCTATCCTCGTTTGCCACATATGACAAACACACCCTGTGTCACCCCATGGTCCGGCACTGTCCTGAATTGACCGCTACCTCGGAGAGGTATTCCTGCATGACCACGATCCACGCACCTGCCATCCCATCCATCGATGCCAAGACCTTTTTGAGCATCCATCCCGTGCCAACCATCCTGGTGGATCTGGAGTACCGTGTCCTGGCCTGCAATAAATTGTACGAGGAAAATTATGGACCCATAACCGGGTTGGGCAAGGCACGCTGTTATGAAATTTCACACTCATATTCCAGACCTTGTGATCAAGAGGGCGAATCCTGTCCCCTGCATGCCTGCCTGGAAACCGGCGTCAGCCAGCGGCTGCTGCATGTGCATCAAACGCCTGAAGGCAAGGAATATGTCGATGTGGAAATCCGTCCCATCCACGATCATGACGGCAAAATTGTCTACTATCTGGAAATCCTGACCCCGGTCCGGATTGCATCCGCCGACCCGGCACCGGTTGGATTGGTCGGTTCGTCACCGGCGTTTCAACACATGTTGCAGATGATCCAGAGAGTTGCCAACAGCAAGGTGTCCGTTTTGCTGCTGGGGGAGTCCGGTACCGGCAAGGAGGTGGTGGCCCGGGCCATTCATCAGGCAAGCCCCAGGACTGCCATGCCTTTTGTGCCTGTCGAATGTTCCGGACTGACCGAAAGCCTGTTTGAAAGCGAGCTGTTCGGTTACGAACGGGGCGCGTTTACCGGTGCCCATCTGCGCAAAATCGGTCTGGCCGAGGTTGCCCACCAGGGAACCTTGTTTCTGGATGAAATCGGCGACATTCCCCTGCCGCTCCAGGTCAAATTGCTGCGTCTGTTGGAGACCAAGAGCTTTCGCCGGGTGGGAGGGATCAATACCCATTATGCCAATTTTCGCCTGATCTGTGCCACCAACCGGGATTTGGCCGCCATGGTGGCACAGGGAGAATTCCGTCTTGATCTCTACTATCGCATCGGGGTGTTTCCCATTTACATGCCCCCTTTACGGGATCGTCGGGATGATCTCCCAGTGCTTGTCCAATCCCTCCTGAACCGCACGGAAGGGGGGCAGGGAATTCATCTGGCCCCGGAAACCATGGAGTGGCTCATGAACCATCCCTTCACAGGCAATATCCGGGAATTGATGAACATCCTGGAACGGGCCATCATCATGATGGATGGTCAAACCATGTTGCCCGAGCATCTTCCCGACCATGGCCATCTCTTCCCCTCCTCACCAGGCCACACCAACGCCCCCCATCTCAACCCGGACCCGACATCCTGCCCGGATACGGATCAACAACATGTTGCCCCGCCTGTTTCATTTCAGTTACAAGAAATCCTGCCTCTCGATCAGGTGGAAATGCTCTATCTGGACCAGGTGATACGCCAGTTCGGTTCCGACAAGGCCCTGTTGGCCGACAAGTTGAAAGTCAGTCTGCGCACACTCTACCGGAAGATTGAAATGATGGAAAACCTGAAAAAAACGAGCGATTTCCAGAATGCTTGACATGAGCAGAACACTTTTTCTGCCATTTTCTTGATCCAAATCATTTTTGATCGCTTCCGGATCTGTTAGATTGCGGATATTTGGAGTTCTTGTATCGATCCCTCTTTTGCCTTGGAGAAAAAAGCATGAACAAATTGTTGTTGGCCGGCATCCTGGGTCTGGGCCTCTCTTTTTCCGCCTCCGCCGCTCTTGCCGGTCCCGTGGCAGAATCCGTCAAGGCAGCCATGGGTGAAGCCCGCGAAAATCTGGTTGCCCTGCTCGGTACCACCGACAAGGACGGCCAGGCCAAACGGGTCGAGGCCATCAAAGCCGCATCTGCCAAGGTGGACGCAGCCGTGGCCAAGCATGGCGATGCCTTGAAGGTCTTCGGTGCCGTCTGGAGTGAATTCAAAACCACCCGCGATACCCAGATCATTCCGCTCATCAAAGAGGGCAAAGTGGTCGAAGCCAAGGCCCTGGCCACCGGTGTCCAGGCCGAGCGCGTCAAGAAAATGGGTGAAATCCTGGGTTCAATGGCCCAGTAATCAGGTACCTGACCCGGCTTGATCGGGTACCTGTCCCGGCTTGATCAGGTACCTGTCCCTGCCTTCATTGCCCTTCCCGTTTTTTATTCCATGATTCTCCACGACCCGCAAAACCAGATTCCCTGGCCAGTGCGGGCGTGGAGAAACACGGAATGAATGTCCCCCCTGCCAACAGGCAGATGGATATTTTTTTTGACAAACTCTTTCTTTTGTGAAATTTTTCCCAGGTTGATTTTTCCACTCGGTCTACGAAAATCGGCCTGGAGTCGTCATGTTTTGCGCGAAATGTGGTATTGCCTTGCCAAGAAATCCCAGATTCTGCCCGGAATGCGGTGAACAGAATGCCGCTTTCACGCAATCCGAATCGCCCGTTTCACTCACCAAACCGGCCATGCCCGAGGACAATCGTGCCCGGTCCGCTTCCGAACCGGTCAGTTATGCCGGTTTCTGGATCCGGCTTGCGGCCACGTTTTATGATTCCCTGATCATGTTCATTCCAGCCTTGATTGCCGGATTTGCTTTGGCCCTGGCCAGCCCTGCCTTACTTGTAAAATCTCCCGGAACCGAGGCAGCCTTGAATCTCTTCAGTATCATCCTGGGCTGGCTCTACGCAGCCCTCATGGAAAGCTCTGCCAAACAGGCAACCCTCGGTAAAATGCTCCTGAAAATCAAGGTAACGGATTTGTCGGGAAACCCGATCTCGTTCGGCAAGGCCTCTGGACGGTATTTCGGCAAGATTGTTTCGTATATCCTCCTCGGAATCGGCTTTTTCATGGCTGGATGGACCGAGAAAAAGCAGGGCCTCCACGACAAGATGGCCGGGTGTCTGGTGGTCAATAGAGAGACCAAAGGACGCACGGTCTGGGTGGTCGTTGCTTTTTTTTTCATGATCCTGATTCCTGTCGGGGGTATTGTGGCCGCCGTTTCCATTCCAGCCTTGATGACCTATGAACCCCGCTCACAAGTGTCTGCCGTCGTGTTACAGCTTAACGCCACCAAAGCCCCTCTTGCCGCATGGTACGCAAGTCATGGACACTGGCCAAGAGAGGGCGTTGATATTCAAGCCACTGACCCGGGAAAATATCTGGAAAGCCTCGACCTGAGCCAATCCGGTCCCGATGCCACTACCCCCGACCTTGTGGTCACGGCAACCTTCAAGTCAGAAGGGGTTGCCGATGCTCTCAAAGGCAAGACCCTGCATCTATCCACTACCGATGGCGGCACGACCTGGAAGTGCAGTCGAGACCCGCAAGACGGTGTGGATGTCAGTTATCTACCTGTGGATTGTCGTTGACAAGAAGTGAATACTCAACATGACCGACCATGATGGCATCTATCATGAACTCTATTCAAATCCACACATGATGGCTGATCTGCTGCGGCAGTTTGTAACAGAACCGTGGATTCAGAATCTTGATTTGGCCAAAATGGAACCGGTCAAAACCAAATTTCACGTTCCTGGACTACCCAAACGAACCAGCGATGTGATCTGGCGGATTCCTGCCCGGTCGGAATCCGATGTCTACTTGCTCGTCTTGTTGGAGTTCCAGTCCAAATCAGACCAATGGATGGTCTTGAGGGTGGTCGTCTATATGTGCTTGTTGTGGCTGCAATTGCTGCACGAAAAACGCATTCCGGCCCAGGGACCACTTCCGCCGCTTTTCCCGGTAGTCCTCTACAACGGCGATACTCCCTGGCTGACACCCGTAAGTTTGCGGGATTTGATTGGCTTGCCAAATGATTCGCCACTTTGGAAATATCAACCGGATGCCAAGTTTTTCCTGATAGACGAAAACCGTTTTCCAATCGAGGATTTGCAACAGCGCGATTCATTGTCGGCATTGGTGTTCCTGGTTGAACAGTGCCGTTCCCCGGATGACTTGCCAACATTGACCGAAACCATCATAAAATGGCTCGAATTCCATCCGGAATTTGCCGAGTTGCGCCAATCCCTGGCCACCATGATCCTGAACGCCATGAATGTTCTGAGTGGCGACACTTCGTTGTCAACTGATCACCCAATTGATTTACTGAAGGTGCCGACCATGTTACAAACCAGAATGGAAGCCTGGAGAGATGCAAAATTAAAAGAGTACACTCAATTCGGCTGGATGGATGGTGTTCAGATCGGCGAGCTTAGAGGTCTCCATGAAGGTGAAAAAAAAGGCCGCCAAAAAGAAAGAGCCAGTGCCCTATTGCGCATCCTCAATCGTCGTTTTCCCAACCTGCCTGCCTGGGTCGAGCCAAAAATCCTCGCCGCCGACCTCCAGACCCTGGATGTTTGGATGGACCGGGCGTTGGACACCGACTCGTTGCAATGTGTTTTTGATGACACAATGGCCAATGAAATATTGTTATTATAATATACCGAATATTTAATTTGCATTGTATTGTGCTTAAAAAATTACACAAATGGGGGTAATACTCAAAGAATAAAGAACTTTTCCATCTATATATATCGCAGATGATTCGTAAGTATTTAAAATTTTATAAATCTAATTCATGTTATGTTAATTTTAACTTTTAATACTTTGTAAAATATATGGAAACTATACGTTTTAAAATAAAGTCAGCTCTTAATGTGTTAATAGAAGAAAAAAATGGTATTAAATTTCAACGTATTGCCATACATTGTCTTCGTTCAAAATGGCCATCATTGATAGCGGCTGCTGAATATAGCGATGCTGGGGAAGATGCATTAACGGTTACCAGCGAAGGAACAGACAAAACGATACGATCTTTATCTTGCTCTTTAACAGCAAAAAAATATAAACTAATCAATGATGCTAAACGAATCAGAAGTCATCGGTCTAATGTCCAAGAATATATCTTTGCTACACCAAAAATTGTCAATCGTCTAACGCAGATCAAATGGGAATCGGAGATTTTTGAAAAGTTTGGCTGGAAACTTATAGTAATAGAGCAAACAGAAATATTAAACATTTTGGAACGGCCAGAGTCTCAATTTATATGCAAACAATTTCTTGGATTAAATTTTCAATTATCCGAATTAATAAATGATATTTGCGACAGAACAAAAAGATGGGTGGAATATAATTATTTAGCCCGGGGAGGAACACTAATCAAGTATGATGATTTTTTGAAAATTAATAAATATCGTTCAAATTTAATAGTTGAACTCGGAAACAACGAAAATGCTTTTTTACTACGTTGCGCAATTCAGAATGGGATGGGTGGAGAATGGGGAAAATGGGTGCCTTACAACACAAACAACGAGAAAATCATCCTTCCGCTCATAGCATCTTTAGATTATTCATCTGGATGGAAACCTGCTTGGCGTTCTGCTTTCGTTCTTGAAAGATTATATAATATAAATATTTACCGAATAATTGAAAAAAATGCTATTAAATTATCAGACGATATAGCAACTAAATTTTTCATAGAAACAATATTTGACAACAACGTTGTGAAATTATTATTTTTAGAAACAGAAAACGGACAACACAAAAAAGATGCCATTTTGGTTAAACAAGAAATTGATTGTTTTTTTAATAATGAACAATAAACAAAAAGCATATTTGTGTAAAAATAGTCTATTCCACAAATAGATAATAAAAAAAACTCTGGAGAATAAGTTCTTCAAGCAAGTTACCTGCAACCTGAAGCTCTTTCGAGGCAAAAAAGGAGCCGTGTTCATTCATGGAAAACACCTCATTACAACAAAATCATCTGGATGTCCCCAGAAATGTGTTGATCACCGGTTGTGCCTCGGGTATCGGGCGGGCGGTGGCGTTGGGATTGAAGCAGAGAGGACATCGGGTTTTTGCCACGGTACGTAACCCGAAAGACGTGGAGGCCCTTGAAGCGGAACGCATCGAAACCCACCACCTGGACCTGCGCGATGCGGAATCCATGGATGCCACCCTGGATTGGGTGCTGACCCGGACCGGCGGAACCCTGGATGCCCTCTTCAACAATGGTGCCTATGCCCAGATCGGGGCTGTGGAAGACCTGCCGGTTGCGGCCTTGCGGGAACAGTTTGAGACCAACCTCTTCGGTACCCACGAACTGACCCGTCGGGTCATCCCCATCATGCGGCGACAGGGATTCGGGCGCATCATCCAGAACAGTTCGGTGCTGGGGTTTGTCGCCATGCCCTACCGGGGGGCCTATGTGGCGAGCAAATTTGCCCTGGAGGGATTGACCCATGCCTTGCGTCTGGAATTGCAGGGAAGCGGCATTCATGTCGCCCTGATCCAACCGGGTCCCATTCTCAGCCGGTTTCGTTTGAATTCTTTGCCATATTTTGAGCGTTATATCGACTTGGCGGCATCCCCCCACCGGGAGGTTTACCAGGGGGTGGCTGAGCGCTTGCGCACCGATGGGGCGGTCACGCGCTTTACCAAACCCCCGGAAGCCATCATCAAACATGTGGCCCATGCCCTGGAAAGTCCCAACCCCAAGGCCTGTTATCCGGTCACCTTTCCCACCCACCTTTTCGGCTGGTTGCTCCGGATCCTCTCCCGTCGCGCTATGGATCGAATATTGCGCATGGCGAATAAAGCCTGATTATGGATCCCGTGACATGCCGGCATGAATTGGCAATTGACCACCCAATTGATTTACTGAAGGTGCCGACCATGTTACAAACCAGAATGGAAGCCTGGAGGGATGCCAAATTAAAAGAATACTCTCAATTCGGCTGGATGGATGGTGTCCAGCTCGGCGAACTCAGAGGCATCCATAAAGGCCGCCAGGAAGAAAGATCCAGTGTCTTGCTGCGCATCCTCAACCGTCGCTTTCCCAACCTGCCTGCCTGGGTCGAGCCAAAAATCCTTGCTGCCGACCTCCAAACCCTGGATGTCTGGATGGATCGAGCGTTGGATACCGACTCGTTGCAACATGTATTTGATGACAAGGCATCCAACGAAGCACTGTGATTTCGGCAGGCTTACCGTCACACCCACCTTTTCGGCTGGTTGCTCCGAATCCTCTCCCGTCGCGCTTTGGATCGAATATTGCAGATGGCGAATAAAGCCTGATTATTGATCCCGTGACATGCCGCCTGGCCAGACTGGAAAACCTGGTCGAAAGCCGCAGGTCACATCCGCGACGGAGCCTATCGGCCATGATTCAAGAGGACCTGCTCGACAGCGACCACGACGACCTGCTCGATAACGATATGGAGCGTTTGCGGCTTCTGCTGCGCAAGTTTGCCCGGGAACGGGAGTGGGACCAGTTTCATACCCCAAAAAATCTGGCCATCTCCCTGGGCATTGAAAGTGCCGAAGTGATGGAACTGTTTCAGTGGTTGACCCCCGAGGAGAGTCAAACCCTTTCCGCCACCAAACAAGACGCCCTGGCCGACGAGATTGGCGATGTCATGATCTACCTCGTCATGCTTGCCGACAAGTTTCAAATGGACCCCCTGGCCGCAGCCCTGGCCAAGGTGGAAAAAAACAATGCCAAGTACCCGGCTGCCAAGGTGCGGGGTCAGGCCCGCAAATACAGCGAATACAGCAGCAGCAAGTGATGCAGGCCAGACCCATGCGCCGGGCAATTTCTTGACAAAACCCCACCTGAAATGAATTCAGGCCACCAGACCCATGCGCCGGGCAATCTCCTGATAGGCTTCCTCGACACCGCCAAGATCCCGACGAAAACGGTCCTTGTCCAGCTTTTTGCCGGTCGCCATGTCCCAGAGACGACAGGTGTCCGGGGAAATTTCATCTGCCAGGACCAGGGAATGATGACCCGAGGTTGGGCGGCCAAATTCCAGTTTGTAATCGACAAGATGGATATTGATGGAAGCAAAGTAGGCCAGCAGGGCATCGTTGATGCGATGGCTCATCTCCACGATGCTTTCGACCTCTTCGTCCGCAGCCCAACCGAACACATCGATGTGATCCAGGGTGATCAGGGGATCGCCCAGGGCATCTGATTTCAGATAGAATTCCACCACGGGCCGGGGCAGAATTTCCCCCTCCTCCCGACCCAGGCGCTTGGCCATGGAACCGGCAGCCCGATTGCGCACGACCACTTCCACGGGAACAATCTCCACCTTCTGGACCAACTGTTCCCGGGGACCGAGCTGTTTGACCAGGTGGGTCGGGATACCCACTGCCGACAGAATGGTCAACAACCGGGTTGACACCATATTGTTGACCACGCCTTTGTCAACGATGGTACCCCGTTTTTCGCCATTGAAGGCGGTGGCATCATCCTTGAAATACTGGATCACCAGATTGGGATCATCCGTGGCAAAGAGTACCTTGGCTTTGCCTTCGTAAAGTTTCTGCCATTTTTCCATGGGTCTTATTCTCCACCATCTAGGTTCCGGAATCGAATCCGGTTTCCGCGAGGCCGGGTCCCCGCCGTACCGGACGCATGGCACGACACCGTCCATCCGCAACATTCACCCGTACCAGGCAGCCGCACAGGGTACCCGTTCCCTCTGCCGGCTGCAACTTGCTGGGCAAATGGGTTATGAATTTTGGCATGACCGTGTTCACACGCATGCCGATGATTGAATCATAGCATCCGGTCATGCCAAGATCACTGATGAAACCGGTGCCACGCGGCATGATGCGCTGATCGGCGGTGGGAATATGGGTATGGGTCCCCAATACCGCCGAAACCCGACCATCGAGATGCCAAGCCATGGCAACCTTTTCGGAGGTGGCTTCGGCATGGAAATCAACGAGGAGAACATCCACATCCCGTCCCAACCGCACCGAGGCCAGGAGTTTGTCCGCCCCCTGAAACGGACAATCCACTGCATCCATGTAGACCCGTCCCAGGAGATTGAGGATACCCACCCGCACCCCATGCGCCGTGTCGATCTGCACATAGCCCTGCCCGGGTACCCCGGGGGGATAGTTGGCCGGTCGCACGAGCCGCTTGTGAGTGGCCAGATAATCATGAATTTCCGCATACCGCCAGATATGGTTTCCCGAGGTGATGACATCCACCCCGGATTTGAACAATTCATCGGCGATGGCGGGGGTGATGCCGATTCCGGCGGCGGCATTTTCCCCATTGGCCACCACCAGATCCGCCCCCAGCGTTTGCCGCACATGTCCCAGATGCTGCCGCAAGACAAGCCGACCCGGCTTGCCGACCACATCACCGATCACCAGAATGGAAAGTTCCTGACTGGATTGGGTAGTCGTCATGACAGGACATCCATTCTGTGACGCAAGTGCCGCCGCGCCACCTCGGCATCATCAAAGGGCAAGACCTGACCGGCGACGATCTGGCTGGTTTCGTGACCCTTGCCGGCCAGCAAGACCGCATCCCCGGCTTTGGCCAGGGTGATCGCCCGGGCAATGGCCTGGTCGCGATCCCCGATTTCCAGACAAAGATGTTGGCCTTGATCATCCTTTCGGCTATTTGGAAAACGTCCATCTATTGGGGCTTCGCCCCAAACCCCACCAGGACTCTGTCCTGGACCTGCCAGGGAGCCAGCCCCCTGGACCCCGTTTTTGAAAAGCCCCCGCTGATGGCCGACAAGATGATCATGGCCAAAATGTTCATGGTCAGCAACCGCCCCGGCTACCCCATCCAGAATGGCCCGCCGAATGGTGGCAGGCTGTTCACTGCGCGGATTGTCATCGGTCACGATGGTCACATCGGCCCGTTGGGCACTGATGCGACCCATCATGGCCCGCTTGGTTTTGTCCCGTTCCCCGCCGCAACCAAACAGGACAATCAGCCGCCCCGGGGTCATCTGCCGGGCCGTCACCAACAGGCGTTCCAGGGCATCCGGTGTGTGGGCAAAATCGACCACAACCGCAAAAGGCTGTCCCTGATCAATCACCTGCATGCGACCTGGAGGGGGTATGAAACGGGCCAGCCCCTCCCGGATCACCGGCAAAGGCAGGGCCAACTGCCAGGCCGCCGCCGCCGCTGCCAGGGCATTGGCCACGTTGAAATAACCCGCAACCGGCAGATTGATTTCCAGTTCACCGGCAGGCGTGTCCATGCGAAAACGGGTTCCCTGCCAGCCGGTGGTGATGGAATCTGCCCGAAATGGACATTCATCCTGGCCGACTTTTTCCGTGGTCAGGATGGTCCGGGTGGCAGAATCGGCAGCGAAAGTGACAAAAGGGATGCCATCCATCCGACACTGCCCCGCCACGCCAGCCCCATGCGGATCATCCCGATTGATGACGGCATGTTTTGTCTGGCCATTCTGGAACAGGCGCAATTTGGCCGCAAAATAGGCCTCTTCACTGCCATGGTAATCCAGATGGTCCCGGGTCAGGTTCAAGAACACCCCCACGTCAAAGCAGATTCCGGCAACACGCTGCTGATCCAGGGCATGTGAAGAGACTTCCATGACGCTGGCCGTACACCCGGCGGTCTGCATGTCCCAAAGCAGGGATTGCAGGGTCACGGGGTTGGGTGTGGTCATGGTGGCGGCCTGCTGCATGCCGGGCCAACGATTGCCCGTCGTGCCCAAAACCCCGACCCGTTCACCAGCCACGGTCAGGATGGACTCCACCATGGCCGCCACCGTGGTCTTGCCATTGGTGCCAGTGATCCCCACGGTACGCAAAGCACGGGCCGGATGCCCGAAAAAAGCGGCTGCCAACCGTGCCCATGCCTGGCGCGGTTCGGGATGCACGAGCCGACACACCCGCTCGGCCACCGCCGGTTCCGGACTCCAGGTGCCATCATCCAGGATGGCCACGGCCCCCTGCGCCAAGGCCTGATCCATAAAAAGCCGGCCATCCGTGCGACTGCCCGGCAAGGCCGCAAAAAGATCCCCCGGTCTGACCTGACGGGAGTCGGCGGTCATGCCGGACGGCACGGTATCCGGCCCGGAACATACCAGACCCGGACACCCCTCTCCCAACGCCCGGCACCCCAGTCCATGACCTTTTGACAACGAGTGCGTCACCGGCTTCCGACTTGTTGGACTCATTGCAGCTCCAGACGGATTCCCCCATCGGGAAGCGTCACCTGCCGCACCACCTGCCCGGAACCTTGCACCTGGGGAACGATGCCCTTTTCGGAAATCACTTCCAATGCCTGCCACAGACTCATATTGATCAGGCTGTCCGTAGCGGGTTGTTGATCCTTGGACTGATCGGGATTGAAGACATGCCCGGCAATGGGGGGCATGGGAGCATTTTTGGGGATTTCCGGCAACACTGCCAGCAAAGGCAGCACTTCCTGGGCGATCTCCTTGAAGACAGGTGCCGCGACGACACCTCCATAGTATTGTCCCTGGGGTTCATCCAGACCCACATAGATCAGCAGACGCGGGTGGTCCGCCGGTACAAAACCGAAAAAGGACGAAAAATAGCGCCCGGCGGCATATCCCCCGGTGGGAGAGGCTTTTTGGGCCGTTCCGGTCTTGCCGGCTGACACGTAGCCATCCACCGCAGCCTGGGGGGCGGTTCCATCCGGTCCCACCACACCTACCAGAATTTTACGCATGATCTGGGATGTCGCTTCGGAGATCACCTGTGTCGGAGGGTTACGTTTTTGTGGCACCAACCGACCGTTGATGACTCGACCGGCCGCGAGATGGGGTTGATGGAGCAAGCCGCCATTGACGACAGCAGCGGCGGCGGCACTCAACTGAATCGGCGTGGTGCTGATGCCCTGACCGAAAGATCGGTTGGCAAGCCCCACCCGCACATAGTGTTTGATATCCGGAAAACGACCGCTGGCTTCATAATCGAGTTCGATACCGGTGGGACGGGCAAAACCGAAGCGATACAGATAGGGTTCCTGGCGTTCGTTGCCAACGGACAACCCGATTTTGGCGGCACCGACGTTGGAACTTTTTTGCAGGATTTGCGACACGCTGAGCAACTGATTTTTTTTATGGGTATCCCGGATGCGTCGCCCCCCCACGATGATTGTACCGCCTTCGACGTCAATGAGGGTATCGGGACGCACCACACCCATATCCAGGGCTGCGGCAACGGTAAATACCTTGAAGGTGGAACCCGGTTCAAAGGCATCCATGACAACCCGATTGCGGCGATCTTTTGGTTCGCTGTCGGCCAGATTGTTCGGGTTGAAGCCAGGCTGGTTGACCATGGCCAGAACATCGCCATTGTCAGGGTCCAGGACCACGACCAGGCCGGATTTCGACTTGGTACGGGTCATGGCCTTGAGCAGGGCGCGATAGGCCACGTATTGGATGGTCGTGTCGATGGTCAATACGAGATCGGTTCCAGGTTGTGCCACTTCGAGGGTTTGGGCCTGGGGCATGGGACGCCCCAAACGATCCCGGACAATGATGCGGCTGCCCGGTCTGCCACGCAGCACGGTTTCGAATGAGCGTTCCAATCCTTCCACGCCAAGACCATCAAAATCCACAAAGCCGATAACATGCGCGATCAGCTCCCCCAGTGGATAAAAACGCTGCACTTCCGGCACGAAAAACAGTGCCGGTCCTTCCGGCTCTTCATCGGTTCGTGCGGCCTTTTCCCGCATCAGGGACTCTTCCATGGTCTGGATTTTTTCGACGACATCCGGAGAGATGCGGCGCTTCAAGACGGGATAGCTTCCTGGTCGCGCCCGGCGCAACCGTTTTTCCAGGACATCAGCGGGCATATCCAGGAGGGGTCCCAACCAGCGGGCCATTTCGACCGGATCACCCATGCGATCCCGATCCAGCGAGACGGTTTTCACCGGCAGACTGGTGGCCATGGTTCGGCCATGGCGATCCAGGATACGACCGCGCACACCGGGTATGGCCACTTTTTTCTTGTGCTGGCTTTCTGCCCGTTCCCGCAGGGTATCTCCCTGAAGGATGGTCAGATCCAGGGCACGGATGGCCAGAAGGGCAAAGCTCAGGAGAAACGTCCCCACAACAAACCGCATGCGACTCTGAAAATGGGCTTCGCTGTCGCGGGGAACGAGCGGATTGGGCAACCGGGCCAAAATACCGGCGCGTCCACCCGACGATGCTGCGGGTGGCCGGACGGCACGCCTGGGTCGCACGGGTGCCGGGGCTGGACGCGGGGCAGGCGTCGGGGCCGGACGCGGAGCAGGCTTGCCCTTGCGACCAAAAGAAAACGTAAACTTCGGTTTCCGAATGGTGGCCGGTGGTCGTGCGGAGGCATTATCTTTGGATTTGCTGAATTTCATGGATCATCCTGGCGCCAGACCCGCCACTGATCGGGACGCGGGGGTTCCATGCCCAACTCCTGGCGTGCCCGACGTTCCACGGTATTCAATCCGGTTCGATAGACCCATTCTACCTGCAAAGCCTGCTCTTCATCCAGGAGACGCAAGCGCTCCTTCTGGGCTGCATCCAGGGTGCGATGGGCGGCCAGCATCAAGTTGCGCGAGGCCACCGTTGCCGCAGCTGAAACCGCCAACAGAACGGCCAGAAATACCGACAGCAACCAAAAAGGCTTCATGGCCGGTTCCTCATGGTTGGCAACAGAACGGCCCAAGATATCGACAACAACCAGCAGGGCTTCATGGTCGATCCATCCTGGTCGGCAACCGCTCGGCCACGCGCATCCGGGCACTGCGGGCACGCGGATTTTTTTGGACTTCGGCGGCGGTGGGCAACCACGGTTTGCGGGTGATCAGGCGCACGGTTGGTTCCGGGACCACGCTGGTGAGGGGTGGCGGCAATTTCGGATCTCCCACATGGGATGGCCGGGCACCCTGGCGAAAGGTTTCCTTGACCAGACGATCCTCCAATGAGTGAAAACTGATAACGGCCATGCGCCCGCCGGGTTTGAGGCAGGCCAATCCAGAGACCAATCCCGAGCGGAGTTCTCCCAGTTCATCGTTGACGGCAATACGCAGGGCCTGGAAAGTCCGTGTTGCCGGATGAATATCGCCCCGTTTGCCCGGTACCGTCCGCTCCAGGAGTTTCGCCAACTGGCGCGTGGTGGTCAATGGTGTCTGACGACGGGCCGCGATGATGGCGCGTGCCACCCGCCGGGCATATCGTTCTTCCCCATTCCGGAACACCAGATCGGCCAGTTCGTCCTGGCCCAGGCGGTTGACCAGATCGGCGGCAGAGGCACCCCGGGCAGGATTCATGCGCATATCCAGGGGGCCATCCGTCTGGAAGGAAAAACCGCGCTCCGGTATATCCAACTGCCGGGAAGAGACTCCCAGATCGAACACAATCCCATCCACCTGCCTGATCCCCAAACCCCGCAAATGTTCCGCCAATTGGCCAAAGTTGCCATGGAGCAGCGTCAGCCGTCCCTGCCAGCTTTGCACAGCTTCAGACCCATGGGCAATGGCTTCCGGATCCCGATCCAGGGCGATTACCCGTCCGGCTGGGGCTGTTGCGGTCAACAGGCAGGCACTGTGTCCACCTCCCCCAAAGGTGGCATCCACATGGACCCCCTCCCCGATCCCCTCGTGCTGTGGTACCAGTGCCGTCAATACCTCCGTGGCCATCACCGGAACATGGTATCTTGCGGGATCTTTGTCCGCCGCCATGCACGGACCCGGACAGATATCCAGGACTCCTTGCGCGACTTGACCGCAGATGCTGGCTCCTTCCTGCACCGGTTCTCCCTCCACAGCGTTGTACGTCACATCCACCATCTCCGCCCATGATATCGCCAAACGCCCCTGCGGTTCATTGTTTTTTCTTTGCCCTCAGGCTCCTTCTTTTTTGGCTGCGTCGGTCAGGATACGTCATCTTTCGATCCAGCCATGGGAACGGGGGCATTCCCTCGACATTCTGTCTTTCATTTCAACGAAATGGCGGACAAGCGTCGGAGTGACTGCGTGACCGGATCAACACCGACACCTGTATTTTCCAGGGCCACAACACCCAACAGGGGTTCACACCCTTCTGGTCCAAAAATCACCTGGGCGACCGTTTCCATGCCCATGAACAAAATTCTGGCAAATCCATAGGAAAATTCGCTCCGGCTGCCATCCGCCAACTCACAGGTGGCCCTGCCTTCCTCACCAATACCGGCCTTGCGCAGATGCGACGCAGCAGCCAGACAGTGAATGGCTCCTGTATCGACCAAAAAATTGTCTTTATAGGGTGGTTGATCGGCGGCCAGATTTTTTATCTCAACCATGACATGTGTGGTACCCATCGTCATCGCTCCCTGTTACTCCGCATGAAATAATTTCTCCAGATAACGCTTTTCAGAATCCGCAAGAATGCTCCTGTCATGGCCTCCACCACCTTTCTGGCATCACAAACCTGAATCCCGCTGCTGATCACTCCGGGCAGGTGCAGGTTGCAAAGCCTGCAATCCCCAAAGAGCATCAAGCACAACAGGATCGCGATCTTCAAGCTGCTGCGCTCCATTCTCCTCGCGCTGGTAAATGGTCACCCCCACCCGGCGGATCTGTTCCAACAATGGCGGATAACGGATGCTGTCGCCGGCTTTGACATCAAACTTGCATGGCATGGGCAACTGGTCCAGCGCATCGGCCACCGTTTCCGCCCTAAGTTCATCCGCGACACCTACCAAAACCAAATCCACATCCGACTGGGGCCGATAGTTCCCCTTGGCACGGGAACCAAACACAACCACGGCACGTATTTCCGGAATCCCCCGGAAAACCGCCTGCATCCAGGCCAATTCCCGTTGACTCAGGCCCGTGTCACGCATCTTCCACCGATCGCATCAGGAAAAACTCATGCAAACGATCAAAGGCCGGAAAATAACGGTCAGCAACCTCCCTGAGCGCCGCATCAAAGGTTTTGGAGTCATACGTGTGGGAAAGCAGATTCCGATGTTGCAACATCTCCATCCAAACCTGCGCATCCTCCAGAATACCAACGGAAAAAGCCTCCTTGATCACTTTGCGCGGGGAGGCTTCCTTGAAGACAACCCCCTGTTCTTCCAGGTAGTCTTTGAGGGTCTTCCAGGCCATTTCAAAGACAAACTCGAAACGCTGAATCGCTCCCTCCTTTTCCAACCGGGAAAGCGAGTCCATGCCCTGTTCCTGAACTTCCCGCAGCAAAACAAAGGCCCGGTCAAAGTTATCAAAACGCTGTTTCCAGCGGATATCTTTCATGACTGCTCCTCCATAATCACCAACCGCTCCAGACTTTCCGGCATCCGTTTTGTCAATCCTGACCCGTCAGTGAAATGAGTGTATCTCGAAACAAGCAAACCAGTCCATTGCATGATCCAATAAACCCTGCCACAACTCTTTATAATGACGCCCTTCAGGCTGTCCGGACCGCACAAAAATTTCGCCTGGAATTTCCTGAACTCCTGGAACGTTGGATCCCCGAATGGAACCTCTATGTGGCGGACAAAATTGATATCGGTCTGGGGTGTGGTATTCATACCGGCGACGTAATCGTGGGCAATGTCGGCACCCGTTTTCGGGATCAATTTACGGCACTGGGTCCTCCCGTCAACCTGGCCAGTCGTATCGAATCCCGTGCCCAACCTGGACAAATTCTACTCTCCCAATCCACGGCCCTGCGCATCCGGGATGCCATCCGGATCCACCCAGCCGGAGAGATTGTGGATATCAAAAACATTCCGGGCAGATTTGATCTGTTTGAGGTTGTCTGACCAGGACGGCAACCACAATGGATGGCTCACACCTGGGGCAGACAGATCGATGGATGGATGGCACTCCACCAGGCCAGGAGGATCAGGAGGGTGGTTTCGGTGGTTTCGCACAAGGCACCGGCCATGTCCCCGGTAAATCCTTGTACGCGCTGCATGAATATTCGACGCATGACCACAAAGGTCGCTCCAGCCACAATCAGCAACAAAAGGCCCAGGGGAAAGGGCTGAATGGCCGTCGTCAGGAGAGCAATCAGCAGCAAAACCCAATTGGCTGTCATTTGGGGAAAATGCTGGGCGGCTTCGGCGGCCATGCCGTGGGGGTTGGCATAAGGAGTGGTGCGGAACAAGGCCACCAGGACCGCACGCCCCAGTGCGGGAACAACGGCCAGAAGCCACCAACTGGAAAAGTTCTGCTGCAAAAACGTCTGCAAGGCAGCCCATTTCAGGATGAGAAGCAGGGTCAGGACTGTTATGGCCGCCGGACCGCTGCGGGGGTCTTTCATGATTTCCAGGGTACGTTGCCGGCTGCCCATGCCACCCACGGCGGCATCCGCCCAATCGGCCAGACCGTCCAGATGCAGGGCACCGGTCAGCGCAACCCAGGCAACCAGGACCAGGGCGGACTGCATCACCACCCCGGCAAAGTGTGTTGCCATGGCCACACCGACCATTCCCACCCCCACCAGCAAGCCTGCCAGGGGATAGAACAGGACCGAACGTCCCAGATCCACACCTGAAACCGGTGTCGGAACGGCGGCTGTCGGCAAACGGGTGAGCAGCCCCAAAGCGAGGTTCCAGGCACGACCGACTGCTGTCATGATCCTGGGCCGATACAGGTCGAGAGGCGACGCTGTGGATGGGCGACAATCGGCAAACAGGCACCCGCTTTCGAAGCCAGACACCGAACATGACCGACCACTGTCATGATTACTGGCCGGTGCAGATCAAAAGGTGGCGCTGTGGGAGACCAGTCGCGGCAGGGGTTGACCTGCCACCTGATCAGCCGTGATGCGCGTCACACATGCATAAGGAACCACCAGACGCGACAGGTGTTCCAAAGGCATGACCAGAACCACTCCCATGATGACCCGGATCACCCCACCATGCACCACCACCAGAACATGTCGATGTCCCTTGATGCGGGTCAGGTCATTCCAGGCCTGTTCCACCCGGTCGCGAAAATGGGTCAGATGCTCGCCATCAGGTGGGGGATGGTTGAGGGGATCCCGCCAAAAATTGGCCAGATGCTCGGCTTCGGTGGCCATGATATCGGCGGCGGTACGTCCTTCCCAGCGACCAAAGGACATTTCCCGGAACCGTTCATCGACCTGGACGGCAAGCCCCAGATCATCGGCAACTTCCCGGGCAAACTCGGTACAGCGGCGCAGGGGAGATGACACGATATGGGTCCAGGGGGGATGGCCAATGATGGCTTGCCGCATTTGCCGCCAGCCGGTGTCGCTCAAGGGGTCATCCAGGGTCCCCCGATAGCGCTCCCCGCCGGATGGTTCACCATGCCGCAACAGGTCGATACGGGTGGCGGCGGGATCTCCGGGGCTATTCATGGGCAGCCGACTCCCGACTGACGGAGGCTTCCTCAAAAGTGGCCATATCCTGTTGCATAGCACAAGCCAGACGCAGGGTTGCATAGGCAATGGCGGCACCAGAACCTTCACCGAGGCGCATTTGCAGATCCAGGAGGGGATGTTTGGCGATCATGCGCAGGATGGGAAGTTGACCGGGTTCGGAAGAGCGATGAGTGAAGATCATCCAATCCTTCATGGCGGGGTGCAGGGTAATGACCACCAGGGCCGCCGCCGTGCAGATGACGCCATCGACAAGAACCGGCAGGCCTTTTTGCGCACAATAGATATAGGCCCCACACAGGGCTGCGATTTCAAATCCTCCCAGGCAGCGCAATATTTCCAGGGGTGAGGTCAGATACATTTCATTCTGGGTCCATGCCTCCTGGATGATGGCCGCCTTGCGGGCCATGCCGGCCTCGTCGATACCGGTCCCGGGACCGGCGACCGATTCGGGGGGCAGCCCCAGCAAGGCCACCGTGATTGCCGCCGATGCCGTGGTGTTGCCAATCCCCATTTCACCGCCTATGAACAAACGACTCCCTGCCGCCAGGGCACGCTTCACGGCAGCCCGACCGGCATCCAGGGCATTGTAGAGTTGATTCGGGGTCATGGCCGGCTCAAACCGGAAATCGGCGGTCCCTTCACCCACCCGATTGCTGACGACCCAGGGCAAGGGACCCGGATCGGTCACCGCTCCCACATCCACCACCTCGAAGGGAATCCCTTGTTGCCGGGCCAGAACCGTGATGGCGGCACCTCCCCGGGAAAAATTGCGGATCATTTCGACCGTGACCGATTGCGGGTAGGCGGAAACTCCCGCCCGTGCCACACCATGGTCCGCAGCAAAAACGGAAATCCAACCCGGTTCGATCATGGGGATCGGGGTATCCTGCATGGCGGCCAGGTGGGCCACCAGTTCTTCCAGCAGACCCAAAGATCCCCGAGGCTTCGTCAATTGATCCAGCCTCTGCAAGGCTTTTTGGCGTGCGGATTCCGAGAGGGGACGTGCAGGGGACAACCACCAGGATTGAGTCACGGTTCAGCACCTTTCAAGCATAAGGGAAGTCCTGCCACCAGAAAGGTGACCCGGTGACACAAGCGGGCCAGATCCTGGTGTAACCTTCCGGCTTCATCGATAAATTGTCGTGTCAGGCGTCCCATGGGGACCACACCCAGGCCGGTTTCGTTGCTGACCAGAACCACCGTACCGGGAAGCGTTGGCAATGTGGCCAATAAATTCAAGCGTTCCGCTTCCCAGAGGCTGAGATCATCGCCATCCAGGAGATTGGCCAGCCAGAGGGTCAGGCAATCCACCAACAGAAAACGATCCGGGGCGGCAAGCCGGGCCAGATGGGGAGCCAGGTTGCTGGACACTTCAGCCAGATGCCATGTGGCTGGCCGTCGTTTCTGGTGATGCGTGATACGGGCAACCATTTCAGCATCCCTGGCCTGCGCGGTCGCCACATAGGTGACGGACAGACCACTCTTCATGGCCAACTCTTCCGCGTATTGGCTCTTTCCAGAACGTGCCCCTCCCAACACCAGTTCGATCATGGGGCAGATTTCTTGACCAGGGAAGCACGCACCGGATGATCCAATCCTGTCAACGGCCAGCAAGACCATAAAAAACAATCGCCGCATGGTCAACCACCATCGGGTTGCCAAGCCGTGCATGGTAACCCAGAAATCCCCCGCAAGCCACCCTTCGCATGGCCGGAATTTTCTGCTGTCTGTGCCGTTTCGGTGGCGCTGGGAAAAAAATTATTCGTAAGTACACAGATAGGCGGTATCTGTTGCAACCTGAAGTTGAAATTTTTGCTGGGCTGCGACCACGAACGATTGTCCTGACTGAAACGTTTCCCAGGCAGAGCGCCCCGGGAGTTTAACGGTCAGGGCACCGCTGATGACGGTCATGGTCTCTTTTTGGCTGGTGCCGAATTCATACTCCCCGGGTGCCATCACCCCAACCGTGGAGGGAAGGCTGGGCCCCTGGAAAGCAATGGATTTGACCTTGCCGGAAAAATATTCGTTGACCTTGAACATGGGTTAAGTCACTCCCTGGAAAATCAATCAACCTGGTTGGTATTCTGTCAGAACCGGTACGGGCTGTTCAAATCGAACGAAATACCGGTCTTTCCCAATCTGGACTACGATAGAAACGGATTCTGGAACCTGACGCCCTCAAGCAGGCGTCCGTGTTGGAAATCTTCACTGATCACCACTTCACAACCGGCTTCCTGGATCAGTATATTGTCGGAATCAGAAATCTGCACATGAAATCCGTATTATCCCCGTTAATTTTGTAAACCCGCCTGTCAGTTATTGTTGAGATCTTTTCTTTTGAGTCGATGTACGTCTCTCCATTAAAGACGAAAATTTTAGCATGTACCCCACATGGAGAGCCTCCTCCGATCTCGACAAGCAACAAGTCATTTAATGCTGTTTTAGTAATTTCCGGAGGCGAATTTTCAACGACAGCGAAATGGCTCCCTGTGCAACCACGACCGGCGGAACTATCACCACTGATACTGATAACGTCTTCCTCACGACCGTCATTGTTTATATCGATTTTCGCCATCTTACCGATGTAGTAAAAATGGGGATCAATGTTGTCATAAAGAAATTCTATATTTCCGGGATCCTGTGTAAATTTAATGTAATTTAAAGGTTTCACGCCTTCGTTTGCAACTGCTTTACAAACATCCAGATGCCTCCCTTGTTCAGTCACAACAACGGAGCCGTTCTTATTTAAGAACGAGCAAGGGACTTTTTCAAACTCCCCCGCCTTTGAAAAACGCCACAAACTTCCAAGATCACTCATATGATGGCTTGCAATAAAATAATATTCTCCATTGATACTGATGAGATTGAAATCTGGCTGTTCATCTCTGAACAACGAATCTAATCCCTCCAGGGAAGCATGCTGCTGTTGCGATCTGATATAAATGCCTGGATAGTGAGCAGTACCATCAGATATAATCGCCACATGTTCGTTTACGCCATCTCCATTCAAGTCAAGATTCCAATATCCTTCAAGCATACTAATACTAAAAAACGATTCTGTCGTTTTGTGGTTAAAAAAATCTGGTATTTTTTTCAGAGTTTCGAGGCTAACCTTCTCATTCATACGCACAAGGTCATTCACAATCGACCCATTGTTGAAATGGGAAATAACTACATCACAAATTTTACGCTCATCGGCAGTGTGCGCGACTCCATGCGATTTGTCAGGCGATCCTGACACGATGTTTGTTGATAGTATAAGCAATTGAATTCCTAACCCGAGGATAGTTATCATCCTCAAGAAAAACTTCGGCATTGGCTGGTTCAAATTGATCATGGGAATCCATACACTGAGGTAAACGGCCAATAAACCCCTGGAGTTTACAAAAATGAAGGGAAGCCTTGTTCATTCTGCGGGATCGCCAAGACCAGCCTGGCGGGAATATCCCATTCGTTACAGAATAGAGAATATAACAGTGTCCTATTTATGGCAAATCAAATCCAGGATCCACCTTCAGATTTTCCATCCAACTGTTGGTCGGTGAAAATTGAAAATTCCTTCACGCAATCAGCGAAAAAAATAATTAAAACTGATTCATATCAATAAATTACATGATCTGATTGGAGGTCATGGAAAGGGTCCTCTCTTGTCTCAGGCAAGGGAACGCCCTACACTGGCCGGCGGGACAACTTCGGAACTGGACGGTGAATGCCGTGCCGGATCCGGGGTTGATCTGTTTGGAGCGGGTTGGACCGTCGCTGGTAGTCGGTGTGGCTGATGTTGGCTGGACCGGGTACGGGAGGAAAGTCCGGGCTCCGCAGGGCAGGGTGCCGGGTAACACCCGGCGGGGGCAACCCCAGGGAAAGTGCCACAGAGAGCAGACCGCCGGCCAGGAAGCCATTTCCGCCGGCAAGGGTGAAAGGGTGCGGTAAGAGCGCACCGCGCCATCCGGTAACGGAAGGCGGCACGGAAAACCCCACCTGGAGCAAGACCAAATAGGGGGAGACCATGGGTGGCCCATCCACTCCCCGGGTCGGTCGCTGGAGGTGGTCGGTAACGACCATCGTAGAGGAATGACGGTCATACCGGTCGTGACGGGGAGCGCGACCGGGAGACAAAACCCGGCTTACAGACCCGCTCCAAATCCCCACATCAACCCGCGCAACCCTGGCCTGGAACAGTCAAAAAAATCAAAGACTCCTGGCAAGTCGGGCACCGATGTCGAAGCTGCGCATGTCGGGTGGCGCGTCGTAGCGATGGACACAATGCGCATAATTGGCAATGAAGTCCCATGCACCTCCACGGAGTATGCGTGTAAATCCTTTATCGTTCAGAGGATTCTTCTGCGACGAACTGGTGTAGGGTGCCCTGGCATCCTCGACCCACTCCCAGACATTCCCGCTCATGTCATGGATTCCCAGTTTATTGGCCGCTTTTGTCGCCACCTGGTGCGTTCTGTTTTCAC
>JADGCO010000031.1 GCA_015228935.1 Magnetococcales bacterium
TAAGGAGATTGCTCATGAAGGATTCATTGTATGATCCAGAAATGGATGGGGTCACACCCGAGGACGTTTCCCGGCTTGGGAAAGAATGGCTTGATAGGTTGATAGACGTAACGCCTGATGAGGAGCTTTTTTCTTTACCGAGGTTTGGGCATCGGCTGGCGCAGGGCCGCCAGGAAGGTGGGGCCACCATCCTGCTCCAAATCCTCCATCACCGTTTTCCGAACCTGCCTGCCTGGATCAGGCAGAAGGTGCTTGCCTCCGACCTCAACGCATTGCGTGTACTGACGGATCGCGCAATAGACGCCCACTCGTTACAGGACGTTTTTGGCGACGAACATGACCAAAAATTTTGACTTGAAAAAAGCCGGCCTGAAAGCCACCCTGCCCCGCATGAAAATTTTGAGTCTTTTCATGGCTGAGGAGCGGCAACACCTGACTGCCGAGGATATTTTTCGCCGCCTGTTGGCAGACGGGGAGGAAATTGGTCTGGCCACGGTCTACCGGGTATTGACCCAGTTTGTCCATGCCGGGTTGCTCGTGCGCCACCACTTCGAAAGCGGCAAGGCGATTTTCGAGATCAATCACGGCAACCACCACGACCACCTCGTTTGCCTGCAATGTGGCCATGTGCTGGAATTTTTTGATGAAGAGATTGAAAAACGCCAACATGTGATCGCGCAACAGCACCAGTTTGCCGTTCAGGATCACTCCCTCCACATTTATGTGGATTGCCTGCGGGAAGATTGTCCCAACAGGTCGTAAGCCAGGACTCTGTCCTTGACTTGCCTGGGAGCCAGCCCTATGGATTCTATTTTCAAAAAGCCCCTGCCCATGGCCGAAAAGGTGATGATGGCAAACCGTTTCAAGGTGGGCAAAAGATGTCTCCGTCGGAATTTTGGAAGTTTGGCAAAGATGACTGTAACTCCCGTCAGCCAGCCAAACCCAAGAGGGAGTGCAAATGTTTATGTAAGTGAAAATAACTGTTAAATGCATAAATTGAATGGTTTTTCTTAAAATTATTATTAAAATTATAAATAGTATGCTTATCTTAATTGAAAATCCAGCATGACCTATCCTAAGAAACCATATCAAATGCAATAATATTGTTCAATTCAATTAATTGATATAGATGATTTTTATGTCTTAACAGCACTTTGTAAATGCGAATCCATTTTTCTTTCATCACGCACTTTGACCAGAATAACAATAAACAATATTACTCATAACAGGCGCAATTTTTTATTACATGTCAAATAATAATTGGCACTGCTCTGCAAAAAGTCTATAGTGTCAGCTATGAATGTCATTTCGGTCACCATGTGCGGTTTTTGGCATTAATTATTCGTAAAATATTGAAAATATGGAAAATATATGAACAATCCCCGAATGATTTGACCGGATTGGCCCAAATCGTGATCAAGGCCAATGATTTGACATCATGCTTTTTTCACATCATCGCAGAGACATTTTTTTCCACTGACATGCTTCTCGGTCGCCAACCCTGGGCCTTCAGGATTTAGCCGCATCTCACAGGATACACAATGCCGAAAAATATACGACCACCAGATTCCTCAACCAACACTGGAAATCTTGACTTTATTCTGCTGGGTGTTGGGATATTGCTTGTACTCGGTACTGTAATCATCACTTTCGTGAAACCCAATCCTACCCCCTATCAACAGACTGTTTTCCGAACACTGATAGCCCTTGGCGCAGCAGCTTTCGCAGCCGCTCTACCTGGCTTTCTGAATGTGGACATGAGATTTAAAAGTAGCTTTGTCCGGGCTAGTGGTGCCCTTGGAGTTTTTGTGCTGGTTTATTTTTTCACCCCCGCCATTTCCCCAAGTGCAACTTGGCCACAGCATCCAGAAACCGAGGATGGCGTTCGCGTAGATCTGAAATCAGCAGAAACCAAGACGAGTACTCCCTTTTCCACCGCTGCCGATATCGTTCGCGTAAATCAGAAGTCAGTAGATAATGGCTCTAGGAGTATCAATTATGAGAAAGATACATTAAAATCGATAGATAGTAATGATTCTGGAGGAGATAACATCATATTAGCGGAATCCAATCAACAGCAAACAAGTTCTGGAGGAGAGAATATTATATTAGAAAAACCTGCTCAACAGACTGTTTCCCAAACATGTATTGATTTCAATAAATATGAACTAAAGAAAAATGATTGCATAATAAATGGTTGGGATACGAAAATTGATGCCAATGGACCCGTTCCAAATGGAAACTGTGAAGCTAAAATAAATGAATTGAAGGAAGCAATCAGCAATGGAAATGAAGATAGAATAAAACGCGCAATCATAGTCATGAAGTGTGCCAGATGTCCATGCAACTAAAAGGAGTCGTGTCATGATGAATCCCAATATAAACACGAAACACACGGTCGCTGCAAAAGGTTTGAAATTGTTAAAAATAGAGGAAGTGAAATTCAAACGCGATCAACTTAAGCAAGTTCTGGTGATAGGTGTGGTGATACTGGGTGTTTCTTTTGCGCCCATCAAAGGGCATGCCCAAGAAATTTTTGTTCTTCAAGAACAATTTTCTGTTTGCAAAGTGAATTGCACACAATTTACGGCAAAGAATTGCGAAAACAAAAATGAGAGGGAAGTGATATCTTTGCCAATTAAAGATGCCAACAAGCTGACCGTGTCCGGTAGAGGTTTGGCAGAAGCCCAATCCGATAACTCTCCCGGCCGAGTGACAATGGTGTTTGAAGGAGAGGATGGTAAAATTCTTGAAAGGGAGCAGGTGATTCCTGCCAAGTCAAGCAAGACCTTTTCTGTGAAGATGCCTTTGGCGAAAAAACAAAGTGGATCTTTGACTATCCATCTGCGTGTCAGTGACTGGTGTACATCCTTGGAAAGATTGAAAGTTGTACAGGAGTGACATACGGAGGAAGTCAATATCGGAAGCTGACTCTTGTAAACCTGACTGGTTGATTAGTCAAGGATTTCGTCAGATCCAATGGACATGATTCGCTTCAGAAAAACCCGGGCATACGCCCAGGGACACGTCGTTGTTGTGAGCGACAAATCCCTGGGCAAACGCCCAAACCATCGTGTTTGGGTTCGGTGATTGGTTCAATTCCTCTCAAAAAAGGAACACGGAGTACATCGGCATGACAGCTACCTCTTCCCCGATAAACAGTCGGAAATTTGCCACAGTAGTGATCTTTTTATTCTTGCTATTGGGCATCCTCGGATTGTCATGGTCAGGAATCGTGTGCTACTATAATGTTAAGGCATCGTGGAACAATTTGATAGATGTCATTCATTTACCATCAAATTCCAATACCGCAGATAAATTAAAAGAACAATTTGAAAATCCAAACGTAGTGAACCGGGAAAATGAATCCAAAGCCAATCTCCAATCAAAATCTCCGGAAATAGAAATTCCCGAATTTTACAAAAAAATTGGCGTTGGGATTGCTTATCGCCTTGACCTTTCAGCGGTTTCCCCTTTACTTTTGATCTATTTTTTTGGGTCGATATTGGTCGGCTCGTGTTTGGTTCTGACCCAACACGCAGACTGGATACAGAAAATAAATTTGTTGCAGAAATGGTTAACGCAAAATCGATTTCCTTTTGTCCCTTCCTACCAATTCTACCTTATGCAATTCGGTTTATTGGGTACTATTATCGGTATGACCGAGGGGTACGCCACCCTCGCCCATACCGAGGACTCTCAGTCCATGATTGTTTCTCTGGGTGCTGCCTTTTACAGCACTTTGACTGCGATTGTAGTGGCTTATGTTTTTGGGCCACCCACAGGAATAATAATGAGGTGGACAATTAGCAACAGATCAGATTCTGGGAATATTCCAATCTACAACACTGAAACACGGGATTATATAATAAAAAATTTAGATTTATTATTAAAATTTGATAAAATAGATATTATTGAACAAAACCAGAAGAAAATACAGACGGCTCTCACAAGTCTTGAGGAAAGATTTAATGAGGTTAATGTTATTTTTGGGGAAGTAACACGTAAATTGTCCAGCCTCAGCAATATAACTGACACCATTGCCAAGCAGCAAGCAACAATGAAAATCGAACTTGGTGCGGAGGTCTCAAATCGAATAACATCCCAGGAAGATCAAAATCAGAAAATTGGAGCTTTACGCCAAGGTGAAGATAATATAATTTATCAATTGAACGCCCTTCAGCTTACAGTAGATAAACAATACGAGATTATTAATAAAGTTTTGAAGTCGGAGGAATATCTACGTTTAGGGGATACAATACTAAAAATCAGTGAACGAGAAAAAATAGAAAGCCAGATTGCTCAATTGCGTTCTAACCAGGAAAATCTGACCCTAACATTGAATAATGAACAAAATAAACTCAGAAAACTGATGCTTACACAGGTGGAAAATTTACGCAGTGAAGTTTATATTCTTTATACTCCTCCAAAAACGACACCAGACCAGAACTCTGAGTAACGGGTGTGTCAAACACCTTTTGATTGAGGTGCCTACATTATGAGCAAATTCGAGAACCAACATCCGATCCACAACAATCTCCAAAACCAAGGAGACGAGCAGGTCGATATAAACTCCACACTGGCACAGCTTATGCTGCACTTGGTGGTCATCCTGACTCTTTTCTTTACCATCAAGGTGGAGCAAGAGAAAGTAAAACGCGAAGATGCTCAACGATTGTATTCCGAGACCAAAGATACCGTCCCAAATTCACAGTCTATTCTTAAAGAAAAAGCGGAAGCCATTGCTCTCGCTCGGGAAACACTCCTGGATAAGGCAATTGAACAAGTGACACGGGAAGATTCTATCCATGATGAATTTAAACAGTTCAAAGACGGCTATCCAAAAGAACCGGAAATAATCATGGATAAAGACACATTTAGCGGAATCACCGACTTTTCCAAGACTCGCGATGCGGCTGAGCGTTTAAAACAAAAATTAACCGGCGATCCAAAAAAATACCACTTAAAGTTAACAGAACTCATCAAAGAGCGTTTTGCACAGTTGGTTGAAAGTGGGAAGGAACATGTATTCCTAAAAGGAAAAGATAAAAATTTAAAGCTAATTAGCTCACTAACAAAAAATGATGAGAATAAAATATCAAAGAGCGTCGATTTATTTATTGACGATTTCCGAATAAAAGTTAAGAATGTCGAGCTTATATTTATAAGTTCGTGGGTTAATTCTGAAAAAGTCGATCAAGAATTTGACGACAAAATGGGACCGGAATTTAACCCTCTGTTTTTGAAGCCCAAGCCGATCCCTGAACAACATACCCCACACGAATCAATTCCAAATGTATCAAATAATAAGATTCTTGGGTCTCGTTACCGTACAGCTACGCTAAAGCTTTTGCGAGACCGTTTGGATGATGCAGGATTTCCCCAAGTATCGTCAAGAGATATTTGGCACTACACTCCGTAGGAGATAACGTAATGAATAACCGATGGCATTATGAGAATACACTCACCGTGGTATTGACTGTCTGCCTGGTCCTGGTTTTTCCTATCTCAATTTTTGGAGAAGAAGGGCTTAAGCATAAAGAAGTCAATATCGACCTGTCAGACTTGACAGCCAAGTCGCAAGATAGGCGATCCATTAAGCAAGCACTCAAGCTCCTTCCGGAACATCTAACCTCTGCTGAGGAATGGAAGGAACAAATGCTGAATTCACTTCAGGAACATCTGGACTTAAATAAAAGCATGGAACTTATGAAAGAAAAAGAAAAATCTAAATTAGACATGGTTATTACCGGAATGCTCAAGCAATTTGCGTCCAATCAAACCGGTCTGAACCCTGACACATGGCCCAAGGAGATGCTGGACAAAAACCAGAATACAATCAATGAAATCATCAAAAAAAGCCTGGATGGTGGATTCCTGACCAACTACACCGAGGGTCGGAATATGGCGGCAAAGCAACAGAGGGATGGATTGGAAAAGAGGTGCTTTGTCAAACCAGAGGAAGTTGAAAGCCTTGTTGACTTGATTTCTCGGGAAATACCCAACCAGAAAGCAGCATCTTTGGTCGAACGTTTGCATCAGAAGGTACTGACAGAAAAACATTTGTTCAGGATGGAAGGGGATCCATTGAAGGATAACATTCGAACCCAAATTGATAAAGAATTGGACCATATAAGGTGGCAAGAAAATTTCATCAAAGGATTCAAACCAATTTTTGGAAAATTTTCGGAAGAAATTTACTCAAACATGGAACAAGAGCTAATAGACAAGGCAAAACAGCTTGAGAAAGGCAGCCCGCAGTGCCGGGGACAATCTGGATTTAGTCCTTATTCGGGTCTCAAAAAACTTATTGGCGAACAAGCTCAATCCTTGGAATGGAAAGCATTCCGCACTCATATCCTTGATGAGTTGGACTTGGAGAAACAATGCCCAGGCTTGCCAAGGAGTGAAATCATTTCAGCCTTGGACAAATCCTCCGATTGGCCCATGACCTTGTCAGCCCATTTAGAGGAACTTAATAATTCGTTTTCTGAAAAGGTTCGACAATCTTTGGTGAATAATTTCCTGACTGAAGAGAATACATATCGTCAAGCCCGTTCCAATCGATTGACAGAACGGATAATTCAAAGATCAAACTTGGAACACGAAGCCTTTACTAACAATTTACAGCGTTGCCTGCAAAATATCGTCGAGACTAAACGCAAAGAGCGAGCAGAAAATAATCTTAAGAGACGGTTTCCCGATATAGTCACAGGTATCTATGAGATTAAGGATGATAAAAAAGTAGACAATCTGGTCGAGAAATTTCAGAAAAAGATCGGCACATACGAGAATCTCGAGGATAATCAATTAGAGACCTTGGTCGGGGAGTTTCCATCCGACCTGCAACAAGTAAAAATTACGTTCCATTTGAATGAGGAGCGTGAATCATTCTCTCAGCATGCCAATAAGTTGGTTAGAGAAGCATTGAATACCTTTGGGAAACAAAAAAGTCTCGTCGAGACGACCATCCATGATGCTCCAAATGGGAATGTGTGCTATGAACCTAAAGGTGGAGACAATGTAGTACTGTCACTGAAGGAACGAATAAGTAAATGTACTGATACTTTGACCCGGCAATGGAACAGCAACCACACCCGAAATAAATATGCCTACCTGTTCCCAAGTAACCGGAAACTGATTGAGAAACTGTTAGCCACAAAATCTGAAGCTCCTTCCGAGGTTATTCCAAAGACCCAGGAAGTAAACCAAGTCAATTCCAAGATTTCCGGCCCAGATCCCAGCGGTGGTGGTAAAGGCGGCAAAGGACATGGTGGTGGAAAAGGTGATGGTGAAGGTGATGGTGAAGATGGTGGTGGTAGTGGTGGTAAATGCCCTCTAAACTGTATCGACTTCCTGAATGAGGTTATTGACAAAAAAAAGGTGCCAAATCAATGCAAAAAAGGGCTGACCAAAGAGTGCGTTAAAGCACTATCGACTATCAAGTGAGATCCATAATCATGCTCCTGCGCCGATACTTCATAGGATTTACTCTACTATTAGGGGTCACAGGAACACTGACCATCCCAGGTATTGCTGCACCTCCCTTGGTAAACCCAGATCTAAAACAGATCCTGTCGATTTACGTTGAATCACAGTACGTCGGATGTTGTGTGGCTTCTTGGGTCTATGAAGAGGCACGTATAACCCGCCTGCATGAAGCTGGATTCAAGTCGGCTCGTCGAATACATGTTCGAAATAAAGTCGAGAATCATTCATGTTCGGAGGTTATTGCCCTGGGGCCATTCCCTACCTGGGAAGTAATCGATAAAATTGTTCTAACCTTGAGGAAAAAATCCCCCTGGAAAGAGTATAACCCCCGGAGAGGCGATATTATGTCACAACAGGAGTGGCAGGAATCCCAAATAATTTTTGGCAAGAGGTTGGAATGTATTCCAGTACCCAAACCCGAACCCGAAACTGAACCCGACCCGCAGTTGTTCATCCATTTCGACCCAACCCTTATTCAAGCCACAGATAAAGATGGCGATAAACGAGAAATCAAAATATCCAACCCTTATTGGTTGGGTCGTACAGAGACAACAGTAGTCCAATATGCCGCCTGCGTGAGTGCAGGAGTATGCCAACCCCCGGCTGAAATTGGACTGGGATGTCACTGGCCAGGATACCAGGAACGACCTCGAGGGGGTTCTTATCCCATAAATTGTCTAACCCTGATGCAAATTCAGACCTTCATGGAATGGTATTCCGCTCAATACCCAGGTCTGCACTTTCACTTGCCAACACCTGAGCAATGGCTGGGAGCCGCATTGGGTAAAAAATACATGGAGGATAAGGATAAAAATGAGATTTGCCAGGATAAAAAAAGTCACCCCAATCTTTGTGACTCCTGTCCACCACCACCTCGCGTCCCCGGAAAAAACAATGGCTGGGCAGCCGGGGCTTCGGTTGATCGCGACTCTAAATGTCTCACCAACGGTTTGGTTGATATGGTGGGTAACGTGGCCGAATTGGTACAAGGATCAGACAATTCCCTCAAGCTAATGGGTGGAGGATGGCGCACTCCTATCATACATAAACTCTCACTTGCCACATTGGAAATGTTGGAAAAGCCGCTGTCTGAAAATGAGAAACTTCCCCTGCACAAAATATCATGGGCAGGCTTTCGCATGGCGGTTGACCGCATCCAGAGATCAAAATGAGTAAATATTGCTTCTATCTGATCATCTGAGAATCTCATCCATGCCCTGACCGGCACAGATTTGTCACACGATCATACCGAATTGACGTGGATTGCCTGCGGGAAGATTGTCCCAACAGGTCATGAAATTGAAACCCTATCCATCGTCTCCGGCTGGTACTTTCGGATAATCGTGCGCTTGATTTCCTCGCCAAACTGCTCGGATGCAAGATCAAGCTCATAACTTTTTTGCAGGTTCATCCAGAAAGCGGCTTCTACCCCAAGCCATTGTTCAAGACGCAAAGCCGTGTCAGCAGTCATGGCCCGTTTACCGGCAATGAGCTGGTAAATCCGATTGGATGGTACGTGGATGTGTCGTGCCAATTCGGCGGACGTTACTCCAATCTCGGCCAATTCATCGGCCAGGATTTTACCTGGATGAATCGGGTAAATGGGTCGTTTCTCGATCATAGTGCCTCCTTCATGAGCGGTCATCGACAATTTCGATATTGAAGGGTCGTATTGCACCGTCCGGCCACTCAAAACACACTCGCCATTGAGTCCTGAACCCGGATGACCCCTCTCCCAAATCAGGAGAGGGGCCAGTTTTTTTGATTCGATGGGGGTCAAGACGCTTCCGTATGGGCCTGGGGATTCTGCCCGCCGGCCCTGCCGGATGGATTGGTGAATTGATCGTTCAGGTTCTGGACGTAGCTGTCGGCATCTTTCAGGACGTTGTGGATCATTTTTTCGGTCCGGCCACCCCACCCGGTTGGCGTCAGGGTGAGCAGGGAACGAAGCGGTCGGGTATTGAGGGCAAAGGCCCGGGTCAGAAAATCGCGAATGTCGGGCTTTTGAATGTCCCGCAGGGTATTGGTCAGGGTCAGGCGCGCCGCATATTTGCGCACGAACATGTGGACCGATCCCAATACACCCAGAATGGCCAACGCCAACGCAACCACCCCAACCTGTTGCATGCCCCAGGCCCCTGACGACCAGTCCAGAAGCAGCAGAGAACCCAGCCAGGTACCCATGGAAGCCGATGCCCCCTGGGCGGCAAAGGAATAAACCCCCAAAACTCCCAGGATGGCCAACAGGATGGCATCCGTGATCAGGACATTTTTGCGCCAGTTGCGCAACATGTCCCGCATCCGGGGCACAACTTCCATTTCGATCACCTTGGCCGTATGGTCCAGCACACCGATGATGCGATAGGCCCGCTCAATCTCGACCCGGTTGATTCTCTGGACAATTTCATCCATGTCTTCATCCCGTTTGGCCTCATAACGGGCCTTCAGGGTGGCATCGGCAATGGGATGGGCACTCTCGGGATTGTAGATCTGGTAGAAACGCCCGGCGGTCAAACCCGACTGGGCCAAGGCCCGCTGCCAGGCCGCCACCACCTCTTCAAGATTGTCCTCGCGGACCGTGCAATCGACCTGGTTCAGAATAAACAGAAACTTGTTGGAGTCATGGCGGTTGATCGTCTTGGCCACCAGATGGTCCAGGGTATCCCGCATGGCCCCGGGTTCTGGATGGCGGGCGTCGAAAAAGACCATGACCAGATCGGAAAGGTTGATGATGTGATCGGTGATGCGCAAAGTGGAGGTGCGTTGGGCATCGGCATCAAAACCGGGCGAATCGATCATGATCCGCCCTCGCAGCTTTTCGGTGGGGCAGGTCTTGAGTTGCAGATAGGCATCGATGCGCCGCCCTTCACCGGAAACAACCTGTTCAATCTCGTGGCTGATCTGGTAAAAAGGAAACCGGGGATCGGCATCCAGGGCCAGACCGGGCAGGGTGTGAATCTTGTCCTCGTTGCTGAAACAGATGACCGTGAACTTGTCGTCCACCGCCTGGTTGCCGGTACGTTGCAGGGGCAATTCCAGAAAATGATTGATGAAAGTCGATTTTCCGGCACTGAAGGTCCCCAGGACCGAAATCAGGGGCCACCAGGGTACCCGTGTGGCAAAAGACTCCTCGCGGCTGAGGATGCCCATCCGATAGGCAACCCAATCAAGTTCCCGAAAACTTTGTACCACCTTCAGCAGGATGGGATTTTCCTCCTTCAGGTGTTTTTCCAGGCTGTTGAGCCGGCGATCAATCTGGCTGGTGTTGCTTGTTGACATGAAGGTCTCCACAGGTCCAGGGGAAAACGGTGCGGGATGCAAACCTTTTCTGGTATAACCTAAACGGTATGTGGAACTCAATTGGTCTAGGTTCGGTACGTATCTCTATTTGGAATAAATTTGGAGTGACGCCATGGACAAGAATTCCCTGACAATTCGCGACAACCGTACCGGCAAGGAGGTCAATCTGCCGGTCATCGAGGGTTCCGAAGGACCGCCAGTCATTGAAATAGGAAACATTTTCAAAGAGTTTGGCCTTTTCACGCTGGATCCTGGATTTCGTTCCACAGCCTCCTGCAAGAGTGACATCACCTTCATCGACGGTGATCAGGGCATCCTGCTGCATCGGGGCTATCCCATCGAGCAATTGGCGGAAAAAAGCAGTTATCTGGAAGTGTGTTATTTGCTGATATTCGGCCACCTCCCCACCCAGGCGGAGTTTACCAATTTCAAGCAACTCGTGACCCATCACACCATGGTTCACGAGCAACTGCAACAGTTCTATCATGGATTCCGGCGTGATGCACATCCCATGGCCATCATGGTCGGGGTGGTGGGGGCGCTCTCGTCGTTCTATCACGATTCCCTGGATATTTCCGATCCGCGTCATCGGGAAATCGCTGCCTACCGATTGCTTTCCAAGATGCCGACAATCGCGGCATTTTCCTACAAGTACGCTGTCGGGCAACCGTTCATCTATCCCCAGAACAAACTGGGGTTTGTCGAAAATTTTCTGCACATGATGTTTGCGGTCCCGTGTGATACCTATCACATCTCCCCGGTGCTGGTGCAGGCCATGGAAAAAATCATGATCCTGCACGCCGATCACGAGCAGAATGCCTCGACCGCCACCGTGCGCCTGGCCGGTTCGTCGCTGGCCAACCCGTTTGCGGCCATTTCGGCAGGTATTGGTGCCCTGTGGGGCCCGGCCCATGGCGGTGCCAACGAAGCCGTCCTCAACATGCTGGAAGAAATCGGCAATCCGGATCACATCGGCGAATACATCCGCCGCGCCAAGGATCCCCAGGACACCTTTCGCTTGATGGGATTCGGACACCGGGTGTATAAAAATTACGACCCGCGTGCCAAAATATTGCGCGTCGCCGCCCATGAGGTCCTCAAGGAGCTGGATCGCACCGATGATCCCCGCCTCCAGGTCGCCCTCAAACTGGAACAGATTGCCCTGGAAGATGACTATTTCATCAAGAAAAAGCTCTATCCGAACGTGGATTTCTACTCCGGTCTCATCCTGTCGGCCATCGGCATTCCCACCAACATGTTCACCGTGATCTTCGCCCTCTCCCGCTCGGTGGGGTGGATCAGCCAGTGGATGGAGATGATGGCAGAAAAAGACCAATCCATTGGGCGGCCCCGACAGTTGTACACCGGAGCCAAGAAACGGGATTATGTCGCCATCGAAAATCGCGGCTGAACTCCCTGAAATTTCTGGAGACCGGCGGAAAGTGCATCCCCCCGCCGGTCCCCCTCGAAACAGCACACTCCACCCACCCTCATGGTCGCCTGCCGGAAATTTCCTTGCGACATGCCGTTGACACGGTACATGAAAAATACATAGTGTCTCCTTCCCTTTGTCAGGATTGGGAACAAAGAACTCGATCGCGTTGGAGAATGAAAGTTGAAGCTGAACGGTGCAGAAATCTTCGTGCAGTGCTTGCAGGAAATGAACGTCCGGACGATTTTCGGCTACCCGGGAGGGGCCATTCTCAATATTTACGATGAAATTTACAAAGCAAAGAATTTGCGGCATATTCTGGTCCGGCATGAACAGGGTGCCGTCCATGCCGCCGATGGCTATGCCCGGGCCACGGGAGAGGTTGGTGTGGTTCTGGTCACATCCGGACCCGGAGCAACCAACGCGGTCACCGGCCTGGCCACCGCCAACATGGACTCCATTCCGGTTGTCTGTTTCACGGGACAGGTCTCCTCCAGCCTGATTGGCAACGACGCCTTTCAGGAGGCCGACACGGTCGGCATCACCCGCTCCTGCACCAAACACAACTATCTGGTGAAAAAGGTGGAAGATCTGGCCCGCATCATCCGCGAGGCCTTCTATATCGCCCGCACCGGACGACCAGGGCCGGTCCTCATCGACATTCCCAAGGATATCCTGACCCAGAAGACCGAACATGTCTATCGGGATGGACGGGTCGATATTCCCTCCTATCGCCCCACTATCGAGGGACATACCGGACAGATTCGCCGGGCCGTCAAGCTGCTGCAAAAATCCTCGCGTCCGGTCATCTATACAGGAGGGGGCGTTATCCTCTCCAATGCCGCCCAGGAATTGACGGAATTTGCTCATATCCTGGGGGCACCGGTCACGAATACCCTGATGGGCCTGGGAGGATTTCCCGGCTCGGACCCGCAGTTTCTGGGCATGCTGGGCATGCACGGCACCTATGAGGCCAACATGGCGGTCACCCGCTGCGACCTGCTGGTCGCCATCGGTGCCCGCTTTGACGACCGGGTCACCGGCAGGGTGTCCGAATTTGCCCCCGAGGCGGAAATCATTCACATCGATGTCGATCCCACCTCGGTCTCCAAAAATGTGAAAGTGGATGTGCCCATCGTCGGCGATGTCAAACATGTGTTGGGAAAAATCATCGGTTTGATCAACGACGCCACCTTCCGCAAACAAAAACCGGACTACACCCCCTGGTGGAACGAAATTGAAACCTGGCGACGGCGGGAGTGTCTCAAGTTCAACCAGGATGACAAGGTGATCCAACCGCAATCGGTCATCAAGACCCTTTACGAATTGACCCATGGCAATGCCATCATCGTCACCGATGTGGGTCAGCACCAGATGTGGGCGGCCCAGTTTTACAAATTTGACCGCCCCAGACGCTGGCTCACCTCGGGCGGACTCGGCACCATGGGATATGGTCTCCCTGCGAGCCTCGGTGCCCTGGTGGCCAAGCCCGATCAGCCCATTTTTCTCATCTCCGGCGACGGCTCGATCCAGATGAATATCCAGGAACTCGGTACCGCCCGCCAGTATCGGCTTCCCATCAAAATATTGATCCTCAACAACAGCTTTTTGGGAATGGTCCGGCAGTGGCAGGAGTTGTTCTATGGCCGCCGCTATTCGGAGACCGACCTGTCGGACATGGCCGCCCCCGATTTCCAGAAACTGGCGGAAGCCTACGGTGCCACCGGTCTTTTGGCCGAGCGCCCGGATCAGGTGGAGTCGGTCTTGCGCCAAACGATGGCAACCCCGGGCATGGTGATCGCAGAGTTTCGCACCAACCGGGAGTGCAATGTGTATCCCATGGTGCCGGCTGGCGCTGCCATGAACGAAATGATCTTGTTGTGAAGGGAGTCGCCATGAGACACGTCCTGTCGGTCCTGGTGAACAACGAACCCGGTGTCCTGACCCGGGTATCCGGGCTGTTTTCCGCCCGTGGATTCAACATTGAAAGCCTCTCGGTGGCCCCGGTCGGCGATGGCACCACCTCGCGCATCACCATGGTGAGCCACGGCGATACCCAGATCACCGAACAAATCACCAAGCAATTGAACAAACTGATCCCGGTCATTCGCGTCGTGGACCTGACCGACGGTCCCCACGTGGAACGGGAACTCATGCTGATCAAGGTATCCGCCGAACGCGATATTCGCGCCGAAATCATGCGTATTGCCGATATTTTCCGGTCGCGGGTGGTCGATGCCACCCCGGTTTCGTTCATCATCGAGGTGACCGGCGGCAGTGACAAGCTCGATGCCTGTCTGGCCATGCTCACCCCGCTGGGCGTCGTGGAAATGGTTCGTACCGGCAAGGTGGCCATGTCCCGAGGCGATAAAAAGACTTGACAAAAAGTAACCATTCAGAACCCTTTCAAAAAAGGATTCGACATGAAAGACCTTGTTGGGGCTCCGCCCCAAACCCCGCCAGGAGGAAGGGCACAGCCCTTCCTCCTGGACCTCCTTCCCAGTTTTTCAAACGTTTATTGACGGGGGGCTGAATAGTTGCGACAAATAAAGACTTGATGGGCTGAGTAGCCCGTTTGGAGAATTTCAGTTCATGCCAAGGAGAAGCTTTTCATGAAAGTCTATTATGACCGCGATGCGGATCTGGGCCTGATCAAATCCCGGCAGGTGACCATCATCGGTTACGGATCGCAGGGACATGCCCATGCCCAAAATCTCAAGGACTCGGGTGTGCCGGTCGTGGTGGGTCTGCGCACTGGATCCGGTTCCTGGCAAAAAGCCCAGAATGCCGGCTTGAACGTGGCCGAAATCCCCCAGGCCGTGGCCGGGGCCGATCTGATCATGATGCTGGTCCCCGATGAACACCAGGCCCGCATCTACCGGGAAGACATCGCCCCCCATCTGAAAAATGGTGCCACCCTGGCCTTTGCCCATGGCTTCAACATTCATTTCGGTCAGATTGATCCCCCGGCCCACATGGATGTCATCCTGGCCGCCCCCAAAGGCCCCGGCCATCTGGTCCGCTCCGAGTACGTCAAAGGTGGCGGTGTCCCCACCCTGGTGGCGATTCATCAAAACAGCTCCGGTCGTGCCCTGGAAACAGCCCTTGCCTATGCCTCGGCCATCGGTGGCGGTCGGGCCGGCATCATCGAAACCACCTTCCGGGAAGAGACCGAAACCGACCTGTTCGGCGAACAGGCCGTCCTGTGCGGCGGCATTTCGGCCCTCATCCAGGCCGGCTTCGAAACCCTGGTCGAAGCGGGCTACGCCCCGGAAATGGCCTACTTCGAATGCCTCCACGAAACCAAACTGATCGTGGACCTCATCTACGAGGGAGGCCTCTCCAACATGCGGTATTCCATCTCCAATACCGCCGAGTATGGCGATCTGACCCGGGGTCCCCGCGTGGTGAACGACCAGACCCGCCTGGAAATGAAAAAAATATTGCGTGAAATCCAGACCGGCGAATTCGCCCGCGAATGGATTTCCGAAAATCAGGCCGGTGGACGCGCCAAATTTTTGGCCTTGCGCCGTCTTGGCCAGGAACACCCGGTTGAAAAACTCGGTCAGCAGTTGCGGGCCATGATGCCCTGGATCCAAAAAAGCAAGCTGGTGGACAAATCACGGAACTGAGTCCACAATCCAGGCAACGTCGATGTTCGTTGAGTGGCTGCTCGACACCTGTCGAGCAGCCGCAAAACCGGGCCTGAAATCCAGGCAACATCGATGTTCGTTGGATGGCTGCTCGACACATGTCGAACAGCCGCAGACAGTCTGGATCGTCAAATAGAGGATGACGGAGGTCAAGGTGCGTGTTCCCGTAGCCAGGGAGGGTTGGCCCTTCATTATCGCCTTCACCGGGGTGGCACTCCTGGTCTCGTGGCTGTGCCCCAGTGTACTGGGAGACATCCCCCCCTGGATCCTGGCCTTTTGGTGCCTCTGGTTTTTCCGGGACCCGGACCGGCAGACGCCGGCAGATGCCGGTCTGCTGATCGCGCCAGCCGATGGCCGGATCGTGGCCGTGGAAGAGATTCCCGCCGCCCCCCTCTCCGGGCAACCGGCCCGCAAGGTTTCCATTTTCATGAACGTTTTCAGCGTCCATGTCAACCGCATGCCCGCTGCCGGCGAGGTCCGGAAACAGGTCTATCATCCGGGACGTTTTTTCAACGCCGCCTTGGACAAGGCATCGACGGAAAATGAACGCATGGAGCTGCTGCTCGCCACCGATGTCGGCCCGGTCGTCATGGTGCAGGTGGCCGGCCTCGTGGCCCGGCGAATTGTCTGTCGGGCCGGCGAAGGAAGCCGATGGTCCCGTGGCGAACGCTTCGGTCTGATCCGCTTTGGTTCCCGGGTCGATCTCTATCTGCCACCGGCGGCGCAAGTCCCCCTGACCATCGGCGATCAAACCCGGGCCGGCGAAACCATCGTCGCCCGGCTGGAGCCTGCCCGTGCCCACGCCTGAACAACCCCGCCCCAACAAACGGGTTTACATCCTGCCCAACCTCCTGACGACAGGAGGGTTGTTTTTCGGGTTCTACGCCATCATGGGTTCCCTGGATGGCAAGATCGAGCGCAGTGCCATCGCCATCCTGGTTGCCGGTATTTTCGATGCCCTGGATGGCCGGGTGGCCCGGGCCACCGGCGGTGTCTCCGCCTTTGGCAAGGAGTATGACAGCCTGGCCGATTTTCTCTCGTTCGGTATTGCGCCCGGCATCCTGGTCTACCAGTGGTCCCTGGCCCCTTTCAGCCGCCTTGGCATGGCCGGGGCCTTTTTGTTCATGGTCTGCGGTGCCCTGCGCCTGGCCCGGTTCAATGTCCAACACTACGTGCAGGATGAACGGCTGTCGCGCCGATATTTTCAGGGCTTGCCGGTCCCGGCGGCGGCAGGCATCCTGGTGGCAACCATCCTGTTTTACCTGGATCTGGGTATCCAACCCTGGTCAGGCGGCACTGCCGAACGCACCCTGCTCCACTGGTGGCCGTTGATCACCACCTATTTTCTGGCCTTTCTCATGGTCAGCACGATCCGGTTCCGCAGCTTCAAGGATATTACCTGGCACCGGGAACGCCCCTTCTTTGCCCTGGTGGTCACGGTCCTGTTCATTGCCATCCTGACCATCGACATGCCCATCACCCTGTTTTTGGTGGGTCTCCTCTACCTTGTCTCGGCCTTCCAAAGCCATCGGGAATATCGCCAGTTGCTGGCCGAAGGCAAGGAAGTTCCTGGTGACGAAGTGAAGGATCTATCTATTTAGGGCTTCGCCCCAGACCCCATTGGGGGATGAATCCCCCAAACCCCCTCTTTTTTTTCATTTTGTTTTTTTGTTTTTTTTGTTTTTTCATCTCACATCTTACGGAACAAGATCATGACGCACGAACAGATCATCATTTTCGACACCACCCTGCGGGATGGCGAACAATCCCCCGGAGCCTCCATGAATGTGGAGGAAAAAGTCCGCATCGCCCGCCAACTGGAAAAATTGCGGGTGGATGTGATCGAGGCCGGATTTCCCATCGCCTCGCAGGGTGATTTCGAGAGCGTGCAAGCCGTGGCCAAGGCCGTGCGGGAGTGCAGCGTGGCCGGCCTCTCCCGTGCCCGCCCGGAAGATATCGACCGGGCCTGGGAAAGCCTGCAAGGAGCCGCCAATCCGCGCATCCATACCTTCATCGCCACCAGCCCCATCCACATGCAGCACAAATTGCGCATGCAACCGGATGCCGTCGTGGAAGCAGCCATCGCCGCCGTGCGCCATGCCCGCAAATACACCTCCAACGTGGAGTGGTCGGCAGAAGACGCCGGACGGGCCGACATGGATTTTCTCTGCCGCATCGTGGAAGCCGTCATCGCCGCCGGAGCCACGACAGTCAATATTCCGGATACCGTCGGCTATACCCTCCCCCATGAATTCGGTGCCCGCATCCATACCCTCATGGAGCGGGTTCCCAATATTCACAAGGCCGTCATTTCAGTCCACTGCCACAATGATCTGGGTCTGGCCGTGGCCAACTCCCTTGCGGCCATCCTCAATGGTGCCCGTCAGGTCGAATGCACCATCAACGGCTTGGGTGAACGGGCCGGTAATGCCGCACTCGAAGAAATCGTCATGTCCCTCCGGACCCGCCGCGATATCCTCCCCTTTGAGGTCGGTGTCGAAACCACGGAAATCATGCGTTCCTCGCGGCTGGTCTCAACCATCACCGGCTTCCCCGTGCAACCCAACAAAGCCATCGTCGGTGCCAACGCCTTTGCCCATGAATCCGGCATCCATCAGGATGGGGTCCTGAAAAACGCCTCCACCTACGAAATCATGACCCCCGCCTCCGTCGGACTCACAACCAACCAGTTGGTCCTCGGCAAACATTCCGGGCGTCATGCCTTCCGCGACAAATTGCGGGGTTTTGGCTATGACCTGACCGATGCCGAACTCGACCTGACCTTCCAGCGCTTCAAAAGTCTGGCGGATAAAAAACAGGATCTGTACGATGAAGACATCAAGGCACTCGTGGAAGACGAAGTGGTGCGGGTCTCCGACCATTTCCGTCTGATCCGACTGCATGTCACCTCCGGAACCCGCGATACGCCGGTCGCCGTCGTGGAACTGGAAATCGGCGGCGAAACGTGTCATGGTTCCAGTTGGGGCGATGGTTCGGTGGAGGCGGTTTTCAAGGCCGTGGGTCAAGCCGTTCCCATGGCCCGGTCCACAGTACTGTCCCTCTATCAGGTCCAGGCCGTGACCGGCGGCATGGACGCCCAGGCCGAAGTGACCGTGCGTCTGACCCTCGATGATGCCCGCGTCAATGGCCAAGGCACCGATTATGATGTCATCATTGCCTCCGCCAAGGCCTACATCAATGCCCTGAACAAACTCGCCACCAAGCGCGGCGAAATTCGCCGGGGGGTTTGAACTTGGCACAAAAATTGTTTGTCAGTGGAGCGAAGCAACCTTTTGACGGGAGGATGACTCCATGACGATCCGCCGTGTGGACCACTCGGGCAAATCACTCGCCAATTCGAGTGTAAAAAAGCAATCCCGGACCAGTGAAGGAACGCCGGGGGAAAAATTTACCCGGGTGATGGACGCTCTTGCCCCCATGGAAGGTCCACATGCCGTAACCGCTGCCGATGAGGTGCAAGCCAGTGACGGCGACGCCTCCTCACGCCAGCGCCGCCAACAGCTCCAACATACGGGAGAGCTGCTGGACTCGTTGCAGGACCTGGAAGAAAATCTCCAGAATGGCGACCCCCGCCCAGAGGAGAGTGAGGCAGAATTGGCCGAGCAGACCCGGCTGCGCCTCCGGGAAACCCGCGATCAGGCCCTCCAATCCCTGAACGACACCACCAACAAAGGTGCCGAACGTGATCTGCTGCATCGCACCGCCGTTCTGGCAACAGTAGAACTGGCAAAAACCGATCGGGGGGATTATAAATAATCCCGCCGACAATACTCTTTCCTCCCGCAGGTGAAGGGTGATCAGCCGACCCGGCTTGGGCCGGCAAGGATCCCGAATTCGAGTCCCTTGGAACATATAAGAAATTTTTCTATCATCGCCCATATCGACCATGGCAAAAGCACCCTGGCGGACCGTCTTCTCGAAGCCACAGGTGCGCTGACAAAGCGCGAAATGACCGAACAGGTCCTGGACAGCATGGACCTGGAGCGGGAACGGGGCATCACCATCAAGGCCCATTATGTCCGGCTCAACTATCAGGCCAGTGATGGCGTGGACTATATCCTCAATCTGATCGATACCCCCGGGCATGTCGATTTTACCTATGAGGTCTCCCGCTCCCTGGCTGCCTGTGAAGGTGCCCTGCTCGTCGTGGATGCCGCCCAGGGGGTCGAAGCCCAAACCCTCGCCAATGTCTACCTGGCCCTGGATCATGACCTGGAAATCATCCCGATCCTGAACAAGATCGACCTCCCCTCAGCCAATGCGGAACAGGTGCGCAAACAAATCGAGGAGATGGTCGGCCTGGATGCCAGTGAAGCAATCCCGACCTCCGCCAAAACCGGTGCCGGCATCCATGAAATCCTTGAAGCCATCGTCCAAAAAATTCCCCCACCCCGTGGCGACCGGCAAGGCATCCTGAAGGCCCTCATCATCGACTCCTGGTATGACAATTATCTGGGCGTGGTGTGTCTGGTCCGGGTCATGGATGGAACACTGACAGTCGGCCAGAAGATTCGCCTGATGAGCAACGGGCGCGAAGTCCAGGTGGATCGTCTCACCCTGGCCATGCCCGCCATGACCGACTGCCAGGCTTTGGGAGCCGGTGAAGTGGGATGCGTCATGGCGAGCATCAAGGTGGTGGCCGATGCCAAAGTCGGCGATACGATCACCGATGCCCGCCGTCCCGCCACAACCCGCCTGGAGGGTTTCAAGGAAGTCAAACCCATGGTCTTTGCCGGACTCTACCCGGTGGATTCCGGCGACTATGAAAATCTCAAAGGTGCCCTGGACAAGCTCTCCCTGAACGACTCCGCCTTCGACTACGAACCCGAAACCTCCCCTGCCCTGGGATTTGGCTATCGGTGCGGATTTCTGGGCATGTTGCACATGGAGATTGTCCAGGAACGCCTGGATCGCGAGTTCAATCTCGATCTGGTCACCACGGCCCCCACCGTGGTCTATAAAATTCTCATGACCGACGGCACCCTGCGCGAAATTCATAACCCTTCCGATCTCCCCCCGACGGTCAGGATTCGCGAAATTCAGGAACCGTATATCCATGCCTCCATCATGGCACCGGCAGAATACATGGGCGGCATCATGAAACTGTGCAACGAACGCCGGGGAACCCAAAAAAATCTGACCTACGCCACGGAAACCCGTGCCCTGCTCGAATACGATCTGCCCTTGAACGAAGTCGTTCTCGACTTTTTCGACCGGTTGAAATCCATTTCACGCGGTTATGCCTCCCTGGACTATGAAGTGCGTGAATTCCGTCCGGCGGATCTGGTCAAACTCGACATTTTGATCAACGGCGAACCCGTGGATGCCTTGTCGATCATCGTCCATCGTGCCAACAGTTTTCATCGGGGCCGCGAGCTGGCCAAACGGATGAAGGATGTCATCCATCGGCAAATGTTCGAGGTCTCTGTCCAGGCCGCCATCGGTGCCAAAATCATTGCGCGGGAGACCGTCAAGGCCCTGCGCAAAAATGTCACCGCCAAATGTTACGGCGGCGACATCACCCGCAAACGCAAACTCCTGGAAAGACAAAAAGCCGGCAAAAAACGCATGAAACAAATCGGCAAAGTGGAAATTCCCCAGGAGGCATTCCTGGCCGTGTTGCAGGTGGAGTGAGTCAGGCGCGATAATTGCTATCTCCCCCACACAGGTGGCCTTTCAGGCGAACCGCCGGACAACTCATCATGGATCGGGCAGGGATGGAATGAACAGCAAGGGAATTACCAAACGGCATCTTCAGCATGGCATCGCCTTCCTCCTGGCGGGCGTTTTCATGTTTGGCAGCTACATGGTCATCGGCATCGATTCCCTTGAAGATCGTATGGGACCAGGTCCGGTGGCCGGTCTGGCCATGGTGGCCTTTGGTATCTTCCTGCTCATTCCCGGTCAACGGCTCCTGGATCAACCCTCCTGGTTTCGTGAATACTACGATGCCATTGTCCTGGCCGTCGGCATTGCCCTTTTCGTGCGGACGTTCATCATCGAACCGTTCAAGATTCCTTCCGGTTCCATGATCCCCACCCTGCTGGTTGGCGATTATCTCTTTGTCAACAAGCTCTCCTATGGACATCGCGTCCCGTTTACCAAAGAGCGGGTCTTGTTTGGCAAGGGTCCGCAACGCGGCGACATTGCCGTCTTCGAATATCCCCGGGAACCCAGCAAGGATTATATCAAACGCATCATCGGACTGCCGGGCGACCGGATCGTTTACGACCATAAACGACTCTACGTCAACGGCAAGCCCGTCCCCTACGACACTGTCGGACCCTACAGCTATCAAAACGAGCGCAGTTACGAAATCGACGCCGAACGCCGCATGGAAAAGTTGAAAAATCCTGCGTACAGCGTGCTGGTGCAGGCGCAGATGGATTTTATCGACAAGCGCACGGATGAGGTTGTCCCGGCTGGTCACTATTTTGTCATGGGCGACAATCGCGACAACAGCAACGACTCACGCATCTGGGGTTTTGTGCCCAGTTATCGTCTGGTGGGCAAGGCGGTGGCACTCTTCTGGTCCTGGGATGCTCATGCGTCATCCCCACGCTGGAAACGGGTGGCCAGTGCCGTGGAGTGAACCCTTGCACCTCGACACCCTGCAAAACAACATCGGCTACCATTTCCAGAACCAGGAACTTTTGCAGCAGGCTTTGCGCCATCGATCCAGCCCCCCACCCCTGCCTCGGGAAGGGGATGCTGCGTCAGCCGTCGGTGCCCAATGGCACAACGAACGGCTCGAATTTCTGGGCGATGCGGTCCTGAACCTGCTTGTTTCGGATCTGCTTTTTACCCGGTTTCCCCATCTCGCCGAAGGGGCGCTCTCGCGCTGGCGTTCCACGCTTGTCAATATCGATTCCTTGAGTGATCTGGCGCGTCTGATCGACCTGGGCAGTTGCCTGCAAATGGGCCACGGCGAAGCCTTGAGTGGTGGACGCCAAAAAAATTCCATCCTCGGCGACGCCATGGAGGCCTTGCTGGGGGCCATTTATCTCGATGGGGGTCATGGTGCCGTCCAGCAGGTGGTCAGGCAGATGTTTGCCGGTGCCGTGGCCGCCATTCAGCCCGAACAACCCGGCAAGGATTTCAAATCCCTCCTGCAAGAAAAATTGCAAAGTCTGGGACGCCCCCTCCCCCTCTACCGGGTGGTCCAAGCGGAAGGTGCCCCCCATCAGCGCATTTTCACCGTTGAATGTGTAGCCGAAGGGTTGCCCACCGGTCGCGGCCAGGGCCAGACCAAACGCACCGCCGAACGCGAAGCCGCCCGCATGCTGCTTGATCTTTGGGAACCGGAATTTTTGAATGTATGATATTCATATAGCCACTTTCAAGACTTTTTATCTTTTTTTCCACCAAGGCTTGTCATCTTTTTTATCGTGCTTGCTGACAAGATATAAATTGGTATCACCGTATAATTTTAATGGGATCAATTTTGAATCCGAACTTAATCTGGTGGCAAAACCTATAAATATATACAATATCTCCCTTTCATTAACAAGTATACTACGATGGTAAATGTGGTTCCCCAGCAACAACGGCGTTTTATTGAATTCCATAATAAAAGCAACATCTTCAATACCATCTCCATTAAAATCTGAACGAAGTAAATCCGTAATGATTGCTACATGATGAAATACTGATTTTATATATGTTATATACTCGTATATCAAATAATTTCCCTTGATGCTGCTTTTTATACTGACATTTGTTAAAAATCTATTTTTAACAAGAGCATCCCAAATTTTTGCTGGGGGAGTAAAATTATATAATATTTCGTCCTTATATTGAGGAAATATTAACTTATCAGAAAATAAATCAGGAGTTATATGAATAGGTTGGTCTGGGAGAAATGATTTTTCTGGTTTTTTACCTTTTGCAGATCCTAATACCAGCAAACATCTTGCTAATTTAGAACATGGAGATATTCCTGTCCGTGTATTCTTCGTTATTAATCTATAATTTTCGGAAGAAATACTATTATTTACATATTCTTCCGTTAATATTTTCCCGTCTACTCCCCATAAATCGCTACATTTTATTATTTTCTCTTTTCCTTGACTATAATTAATTTCTGATAGAGAGCTAATCATATCTATAATCTGCAATCTACTTAGATTTTTATCAAATTTTTTTCCATCTACAGTGAGTTTTTCTGAAACTAATGTATCATATAGAATAAACTCTTTAATATTCTCGCTATAGATAGGCTTAACTAGAATAACACATATAAGAAATAGGAGCATGATCTGAAAAATATTCATTGTTGTCCCCTTTATGAAATAGGCACCCTCTTGCATTACAGCAAAAGGGTGCCATGCTTGATTTATTGATCATTAATCCTACGTCGCATCTTATCGAATCGATTTTTCCATCCTTGCCAGTTACCCTCCTGATTTCTACCAAAAGTCGCTAACTGAGTACCAATATAAAACCTTTCATCATAGAGACATTTCATCACATTTTCTGAATCTCTATTTTCCTCAGCTTTTTTGATCGCATGAAGAGTTTCATCGCTCATTCTACCATTTACAGGCACTCTGTATCCCTGAGAATTAAGCGCTTCTTGCAAGGCTTTCATGCCACCTGAATTGCCATGATGAGTTGCAGCATCGAAGATTTGCTCTCTCATTTTATGATTCTCTACTTGTTCAAGTTTCAACCCTTCCCAGATATGCTTGCGATAAAAAACCTTCGCTTTCTCTTCGTCGATGTTGCCCACATCATTCAGCGTGACTTCTCTGTCACCTCTCAGCCCCAACTCATTCAAACCTTCTCTATCATTATTCATGACCAGCCTTTTTCTCAGGTCTTCCAGAGTACCCTTGGTTACACCATAGTTCGTGCCATCTCCTCGATCATTTGCACGATTGGTATAACCATCCCCACCCTCATTTTCAATGACAGTCAACTGGAAGCAGGAATCGAAACTTGCGCGATTTCTCTGTTCCCTCAGCTCCCGCTCATTTGCAGCATTACCCCCCTCGGAAGCAGCACGTTGACCTGAAGCTGATGGACTCTCTATCGTTCTTTCTCGAACGACAGGTGACGGCGTTGGGACTGATGGCCAATCCTCAGGAACGGGTGTTGGTTCTGGTGTCGGTTCTGGTGTTGGTTCTGGTGTCGGCGACGGTGTTTCATGATTCCAGGCTTCATCCCAGGGAGATTCATCTGTTGTTGGCCAGGATACAGCCTCTGCTTCACCACCGGAGTCGTCCTGGATCATATCATTTTGACTGCGCATCTGCAATGAATCTCGATGCCTGGAGGGGGGCATAAAACGAGATGCGTAAAGACCGTTGGGAAAAACAAACGGAACTCTGGTATTTTCATCAGGCCACTGCTGGGAAGTCATGACCGGCGAAAACATATTTTCCGAGAGCGTTTGCACAGGATTGATTTTTTTCATCTGGAGACCTGCTGAACTCTCTTCTGTTCTCTTGCGGGCAGGGGTCGGGTTCAGGCCTGATTGTACAAATGGTCGTGGTTGTGCCCATGATGAATCCTCATGCCGTGACTGAGTCAAATCAGCACCGGCATGCAGCGGTGGCACGGTTGTGGCATTGGGCAGTGCAGGTTGCTGATACAGTTTTTTGAACTCGTTGATCATTTTGCCATATTTTTGGTTGAAAGGGCCAATATTGGCAAATTCCTGATCGATTTGTGCAACCTGATCCCAGTTTTTCATCTGCCGGGCATTTTCCTGGTCTCGCCGCCTGGCACCCAGTTGTCCAGGATTGTTCGTGAGTTGGGATGGCACATAGTCTGGGGGCGGCAATTGGTCCTTGCCAAGAATATTTCCCAGTCCCATGTGCAGTCGCCATGAGGCCACGTTTTGGCCAAAATCATCTTTTTGTTTTTGAATCTGCTGCATTCCTTGCCAGAGTTTGGTGGCAGCCCAGGGATTCATGGCATGGTCATCATCATCGCGAAAGCTCATTTTTCTCTCCAATTGCATGGATGGTTGGTCATCAAACACAATAAAAATCTGCCAGACACTGCGGAAATTTTCCGTAGCGAACTCCTCGAACAATATAATCCTTCAATAATCTTCGAAGGATCTAAACAAAAAACCCTCCGGGAAATCCCGGAGGGTTTATGAGCCAGCACGGATCTGATTTACATCTGGATTCCACGATCAAGGCATGTGAACCCAGGGAACGGGGCGGAGCGTTACCAGATCGCTGGCAACACAAGGCCCATTCTGGTGTCAAACTAACCCGATTTTGCGCCCCCCATCAAGGGGGAAAATAATCTTACGAAGATTTTTTTGAAGGCATGATCCGCCTTTGGGTTCAAGAATCGCATGGATAACTCACTCACGCGACGGCGTATTCCACCGATTTTGGATCGTCCATGCGTTTGCTGGCCTCCAGAATCTCCATGCCGACCAGGTTCCCTTTCTTGTCGTAGTCCATGATGACGCCGGGTTTTTCTTCGTCGCTCTCTTCGACAGGTGTATTCGAGAAGAGGATGCGAAGAACATCGACTTCCGGGTCATAGGTCACTTTCATGGTGTTCTCCAGTACTTCTCGATCTTGCTGGTGCGATAGACCGTGACAACCACTGCGGGATCAGCCAGTGGGTTCACGATGACCCGGACCAGAAACAAGCGGCCATCCTCGAAACGCACCTGCGACTGACAGGCAATCAGGTCGTCCCGTTCCGCGACGACCTGCTGCGGGTGGCACAGAACCTCCTCCACGATCTCCGGGCCAATGCCACGCATTGCCATCTCCCGGGTGACGTGGCGCGAAAGGCGATGGTTCAAGAAAATCCTCCCATGCGATTGTCACCCCACATTTCAAAGACAGCCCTTTCTCCGACAGGGTTCCCGCCATCACATCGAAGGGAACGAAATCTGGTGGTGTCCACGGATGACCTGACCGATGGCTTTGGGCAATCAGGAAGCGCACGGACAACACACGCCTCAGCGCACGAGAATAAACAACCCCTGACCATCCCGTTCAATATTCAGCAGGAGCTGCCGTTGCGAGCGCCCGGCGGCCTTGGTCAGATCGTCGAACTCCTTGACGACCTGACGATTGACCGACAGGATGCGGTCACCAGGGCGCAAACCGATACGCCAAGCCGGTGAATTTTCCCGCACACTGGCGACCAGGATCCCCTCCCCGCCTTCTTCCCCTTTGCCGGTTTTGATTTCGAGCAGGGCACCCTCCAGACGGGGGTTGGCTTCCTTGCCTTCCAGACGCAACGACTCCGGCAAGGAGACGATGGCCTTGACCTCCTGGACCTTGCCATCACGGATAAACTTGATCTGAACCTCTTCACCCACCCGCACCAGACCGATGATGTTGCGCAGGGTGGCGGCGTTGCGGATTTCGCGGCCATTGGCTTCGATGACGACATCGCCCCGGCGCAACCCGGCACGTTGTGCCCCGGAACCGGGCACCACATTGCCCACCACGGCACCCCCCACCCGATCCAGGCCAAAGGCTGTGGCCAAATCTGCCGTCAAATCCTGGGATTGTACCCCCAGCAGACCGCGACGCACCTCGCCGTTGTCAACCAGTTGGGTCATGATTTGCCGGACCATGTTGACCGGGATGGCAAAACCGATCCCGACATTGCCACCACCACGGGCCAGAATGGCCGTATTGATGCCCACCAGTTCGCCACGCAGATTGACCAGGGCACCCCCGGAGTTGCCCGGATTGATGGAGGCATCGGTCTGAATGAAATCCTCGTATCCTTCGATACCCAAACCATTCCGACCCATGGCGCTGACGATACCAGAGGTCACCGTCGATCCCAGACCAAATGGATTGCCGATGGCCACCACAAAATCCCCGACCCGCAAATGATCCGAATCGCCAATGTGCAAAGCGGTCAGACGTTCTGCCGGAATCTGTACCACGGCAATGTCGGTCGCGGCATCTTCACCCACTTTGCGGGCCTGGAGATTGCGGCCATCCGCCAGGGTGATGGTAATCTCCTGGGCATTTTTGATCACATGATTGTTGGTCAGGACATACCCTTTGGCGGCATCCATCAACACCCCGGACCCCAGGCTGCGCTGGATTTGTTCGCGGGGCTGTGCCCGACTGTTCGGCATATCGAAAAAATATCGAAACAAGGGATCACTCAATAACGGATGGTCGGCGGTCTGGATGCGGGAACTCGTGTGAATATTGACCACAGCCGGCATCACTTTTTCCAGCATGGGGGCCAGGCTTGGCATGGGTGTACCCGCCACCTCAGTTGGCCAAAATCCGGCCTGGGAACCTGCCGGATACGCCAACAAGATCGATACGGACAATGCCATGCCCAACGACCGACGCCACAGGGAGCGCTTGTTGCCAAATCCGTCCATTGCCTCTCTCCTTTTTCGCTCAATCCACCCGCACGGGGGCCACCTCTCCAGTTTCGCGAAAATGGCGATAATCCGCCAGGATCAAAGCGTGGTCAAAGGCCAACTCGGTGGGAAGTTCCGCCAGGGTGAAAATTCCCAAAGACTTGGCATCATCCGCAGCCACGGGCATGCCTTCTCCCTCGGCCACATAGACCGGGGTGCAGGTATGCAGACGGGGATCCCGAGCCGGGTCCGAGTAGACACCCAGCAAGGTTCGCAACCGCACCTGCATGGAAATTTCTTCCTGGATTTCCCGCAAGGCGGCACGTTCCACCCGTTCCCCCCGATCCACAAAGCCGCCCGGCAAGGCCCAGCCAAGGGGAGGATTGCGCCTTTGGATCAAAACAATGGGTCGCTCGGGGCGATCCACGAGTTCGACGATGACATCCACGGTCAAATAGGGGGTCTCTGGGGAAAACATTTTAATTTCCTTTGGCTATGGGGTTGACTCGACGTGCCCCTCACGATGGGTGGCCCGTTCGAGAGCAGTCGTTAAATCCGTGTAGAAGGCAACAAAACTTTCCATCTTTATCCGATCAATTTGCAGATGACCCTGTCGGATCCAATCCGTCATTTTATTGCAGTCCCACGTTTCTCCCATGGCTTCTTCCAACTTTTTTTTCAGCGAGTTGGGTGAGGCATCATTGCCGGAAGACTCTTCCAGTTTCTGGCAACCCTGGTACGGATTCACTTTCCAGGCACACAGCAGCCAGGCCTCGGATTTTGGATTGGGCACCATGGGTACGCCCAGGCGATACCCCGCCATCTCAAACCCCCGGCGTATGGAATCCACTTTCAGTTTCCAAAAATTGACTGGTGAACTGCTGGTGCCATCGCTGTCGTTGAATAAAACAGCCATAACCCGAGCTGAATCTTCTCTACTGCCCCAGGCTTGCGCCTCCTGTCCCAGGGCTTGCGCCTGTCGTTCAAAATGCTTTACATCCCTCTTCCCGGGAGACAACACAGCATTTTGTCTTCTGATTTTAATCTTTTTCGCCAACTCGACCAACCTGCTTCGATGCAGCAGGCGCACAGATTCGGAGTCCAGGGGAGAGTCATTCAATTTTTGTTTGACCACACAATCCACCAGGGCAGCCATGGGTCCGGGATGAAAATCCTGCCCCATGGCATCAAACAGGTGCGGCGCACAGGCACCCATATCCGCCGGGCCTTCACCGCTCAATAAATACAATAATTTCATCTGTCACGGGTCTCTTCGCTTATCACTTCATCATCCCGGTCTTTTTCCAGGGCACTACGCACAACCTCATCCAGAGGCGTGTCCGCATAGACCTCACCGGGTCCCAAAGATGCGAGTTTTTCTGCCGGTGCCGGAAGATCAAAATAACGTCTGGCTCGCGTTATCCCTTGCGGAGTACGATACAATAAAATCACTCCTTCCCGGGCTACGTCATCTGGCAAAAAATTTAAAATCTGGGGACTATGCGTCGTTACAATGATCTGTTGTGGAGCATCCAACAGGTGTCGGACCAGTTTACCCACCAATTCCTGGTTCATGCCATTTTCGATTTCGTCGAAAAGCAATAAAGGATGCTGGGTCATGGTCTGGGCAAGGATGGCCAGTTGCCGCAAAAGACCATCATTAATATGGCGAGCCTCTGTTGTCATAAAGATATCATTATCTTTATAATGTTCAAAAAAGAGCATTTTCTTCCATCCCCCACGCAATGAAAGAACATCCAACGATTCAAAATCCGGGGCAAAATTTTTCAGATATTTTTCAAGAATATTTTTCTTGTCAATTGACAATTCCGAAAGAAACGCAGATAATTTTTCTCCGCCAATACCAATACCTTCTGCGGTTCTGGCTCGCTGACGCATCAGGTTGGGTGCCAATAGTTCCAGAGATTTTATTTCCTGAAAATATTTCTTTAATAAAATGATGGCTTGTTTATGTTGTCCAAGATTGGCCTCTTTCAATTGAGAAAGGATGGACCCTTGATATTCAAAAGAAATTGGATTTTCCGCACCCTGAGCCACCCAATATTTTCCATTCATAACGTGCAGGACATCTAGACGGTATGTTTTATCCTCAACGACCAAGGCATTTACATCAGCACACCCAAAGTATATTTTTTCCGAGGTGCATCGCAGTTGTACAATGTTGAATTTTCCCTCCCAACAGATTACATCATTATCAATAAGATCCAATACGACATGAAAACTAATAATTCGTTTCCGTTTTTCAAACGAGCAAAGCAGATCACTGGCAGACCACTCTCTTTGTACCAGCCATTCCTTTATATTACCACTCATTACCTGGGACAAAAAATCAATTGCCTGTAACAAAGTAGTTTTGCCCGCTCCGTTCAGTCCCACAAGACAGGTGAATTTGGCCAGAGGTATAGGAAAGCCTATCAGTGATTTGAAATTATCAATTTGTATCTCTTGGATCACGATCTGCTTTCCCAGGATCAATCAAAATCAATCTGCGAGAGACATCCGAAAGGCCACCACTTTTTAATTGAAACTGCAACAGAGAAAATATTTTTATATCACTGCATTATTTTTGCAACTGAAAAAGAAAAAAACCCTGGGGGAGTGAACTCCCCCAGACCCCCTCCTTTTTTTATTCGTTTTTTCAATAAGATGCCACTTTTGCCTGAATCCCGGTTTCATTGGCAACACGAACCTGCGCCTGTTCGGCCTCGGCCAGGTTTTGATAGGGACCGGAGCGCACTCTCTGGAAATTCTTGCCGTTCACATCGGCACTTTCCTGGAAGGCGGGCAGACCACTTTTGGTCACCTTTTGATGGAGTTCATTGGCGTTGGCCTTGTCGGTGAAGGCTCCCAGTTCCAGGTAGAAATTTCCCCGGACGGCACTGCTGCCACCCGCAGCCATGGCGGTTTGTTGCGGAACGGGTGCGGTATTCTGTTGGGTTTGCGGTGTCCCGCCGGAGGCCGGATGCGGCGGCAGTTCAACAGGGGATTGCACACCACCCGGGGCACGGGATTCAGGCACCGCCGGCAACAAATCCCCGCCTCCAACCACCCCACCCGCATGACCCATGCCACCACCACCTTGTTTACTGAAATCCAGGTAGGGACCCGGGCGGGAGGCATTCATGGCCGCCTCGGGCGACCGGAGAATCTGCGGACGTTGCCCGGGCGTGATCCGCCCCACTTCCGGTGCCTTTTCCGTCCCCTCTTCGGGGGGGGGTGCCAGGGCCGGCGTGATTTTTTGCACAATGGGCGTCGAAACAACCCCTCCCCCGCCGGCAAAATTCACCCCGCCCGCACCAGCCCTGCCCCGCCGTCCGGAGACCACAATCGGGCGCAGAAAAATGACAAGTTCGGTCTTGGTGATTTGATCATCGGTGTATTTGAACATGTTGCCCAACACCGGCAAATCCTGCAAGCCCGGCACACCCGAGGTGGTTTTGTCCATCTTGTCCTGCATCAACCCCCCCATCACGGCCACCTGACCACTGTGAACCCGCAACATGGACTCCATCTCCCGGACGCGAATCTCGGGAATGAGATTGGGGGATTCCACGCCGGTCAACGTGTTGCCCCGCACGAGACCCGGGTTGGGATCGTTGACCCAGCGGCTGATGCTGGAAATGGTGGGCCGGACATTCATGCTGACCACATCATTGGCATCGATCTGCGGCGTCACACTCATGACCAGACCCACCGGAACCGTGTGAATCTGGGTGTTGTACATCGGTGAATTGTGTTGGGTCGTCCCGGTCAGGGAGACAGTCGTGTTGCCACCCTGCGATGGCTGGGCACTCAGGGAAAAATATATTTTGTTTTCCACCACCTTGAGGATGGCGGTTTGATTGTTCAGGGCCATGATCTTGGGGCTGGACAGCACCTTGACATTGCCAAACTGCCCAAGGGCACGCACCGTGGCCGCCACGGTACTGTTTCCGCCACTGCCGCTGCTCTTGATGGGCAAGGAAAAAAACGGCATGCCGGCCCCGTTTCCGGAGTTATCCTTCCATTGCGAGCCATAATTGACCGCATCGGTGACCAGGCGACCCGCCGCATTCAGGATACCCGCCGGGGTATTGGTCAGGTTGACCCAGTCCACCCCTCCCTGATACCGATCATTCAATTCCACTTCAACCACGGTCGATTCGATCAAAACCTGCCGATGCACATTTTCCAACACCCGGTCCAGGAGTTCCCTGATCTGGGCATGCTGTGACGTGGTGGCAAAGATGGTCAAAACCCCCGCTTCCTGATTGATGGAGACGATGCCCGGCTTCTGGTTGCCATCCTGACCATCGGCACGGTTTTCTTCCTGGGCAAGGCGTTTCTGATTCTGGCTCAAGACCGATTGAATGCTGCGGGTCAAGGAGTCCCAGAACTGGTTTTTGGACCGGTTGACCATCCGGGTTTCCGACTGGTTGGAATCCACTCCCATGGCTTCTTTACGATTCCGCCTGCCACCATCGAGCTGCGACGAAATATTGATGGAACTCTCCGTCCCGCGATCCAGGTTGACATAATCGACCTGATACATGCGCATGAAAGGCCGATCCGGGGAGATGATGATCACATTGTCGCGAATCTGGTAACGCACATTGGCCTGTTTGGCCACCCGGCTCATGATCTGCGGCAAGGTCTGGTTGACGGCACTCAGGGTGATGCGGGCATTGATGCCGGGATAGATATCCACATTCATTTTGGCATCGCGGGCCAATCCGACCACAAAATCCCGCACCGGCATCTGGCTCACCGAAATGGTATACAGTTCGCCCCCGCGTTTGTCGTCCATCTCGTCCATGTCCGAACGGACTTCATCGTCACCAGCCGCAGAGGGACCCGTGCGCTCTTCGAAGGTGGATTCCGGCGGATGGGTCGGCTGGAGGTAATGTTCCTTGCTCGGCATCAGCGCAGATTTGTGGCCACAACCGGCCAACAAAGTACACGCCGCCAGAATCCCCAGCCAAACGGGGCCGGTTCTGCCCGCCAGCTTCTGCTCTTGAGCCGACCTTGTCTCTTGCCGCTTCATCCACGTCATCGCACCAGCCACCTTGCCGTCAAGAGATTGACCACTCCTGACCACAACCCGTTGCTTGCCAGCAGAACAGATTGATTTCAGGATTGAAAATCTAAAACCCGGATTTGACCCGCAGGTCATGTCCCGGCATGACCCTGAAGACAGCAATAGATGGACCAATGGTGAAAAAACAATCCGTTACGTTGTTGACAGGCCACCTTTGCGAACCTGGTGTTCTGCCATATATTCCAACCTGCCACCATGGGTGGTTATTCATTGCTTTATTCTGTCGATTTCTTTCACCTGATGGGTTAACATTTCATGGAAGTCGTCTTTCGCAACCGAAAGTTGGAAAAAGAATGTAACAGCATAAAGCTTCTGCAAAGGGCCTACGGGGTCAAGCAGGCCAGGTTGATTGCCAACCGTCTCACGGCACTTCGATCAGCGACCAATCTCGGAGATTTCTGGCCACCTTACAAACGCTTGGGACGTTGTCACGAATTGACGGAAAACCGTTCCGGACAGTTGTCCATGGACCTGGACCATCCATACCGCCTGATCTTCAAACCCAACAATGATCCCATTCCACAACGACCCGAAGGTGGAATCGACTGGCATCAGGTCACAGCCGTCAAGATCATTGGCGTGGAGGATACCCATGAGTAGGACGATTGCGAATCAATATGTCCCTGATTATGCCGTTCACCCCGGAGAAATCCTGGAAGAATACCTTTCCACGCTGGGAATGACCCAGACTGAGCTGTCTGCACGTACTGGTATTGTTCTCAAGCACATCAACGAGATCATCAAGGGCAAGGCTCCGGTCACACCCGAAACCGCTCTCAAACTGGAGCGTACCATCGGACACCCCGCCCATTTTTGGAACAACCTGCAAAAATTGTACGAAGAAACCCAGACCCGCCTGGACGACCGGGAGAGATTGGAAAACAATTTCGAGTGGTTGGGCATTGACTCAACTCAGCCTGCGTTACAAAAGCGCTGACCAGCTCTGGTTCACGTTCATCCATGAAGCGGGCCATCGCCTGCTGCCTTTCAATTTCATCTCTCGTGCCTTACTATCACCTGATATGAAACGTTTGCCGCAGGAGTCTGCCCCATGACTGACACCCCCGCCGCCACCACCCATTTCGGGTATCAGGAGATTCCTGTTGCCGACAAGGTTCACCACGTCGGGCAGGTTTTCGACGCCGTTGCCGACAAGTACGACCTGATGAACGACCTGATGTCCCTGGGAATTCATCGCCTTTGGAAACGCCATGCCATTCGGCGGTTGCGTCTATCGCCTGGCAATCGTGCCCTGGATCTGGCCGGAGGTACCGGGGATCTCGCCCGGCTGATGATGGAAAAAATGCACCATCATGGTCGTGTCACCCTGTGTGATATCAACGCCGCCATGCTTGCCGCCGGACGCCAGCGATTGACCGATGCCGGCCTGGTGGCCGGCATTGACTGGGTTCAGGGCAATGCAGAAAAATTGCCATTCAAAGACAACAGCTTTCACGCGGTCACCATCGGTTTCGGCATCCGCAATGTCACCCATATCGAGGCTGCCCTGGCCGAGATGGTGCGGGTATTGCGGCCCGGAGGTCAGTTGCTCTGTCTGGAATTTTCCCGCCTGGCCATCCCGCTCCTGCAACCCCTGTACGATGCCTATTCGTTCAAAATCCTGCCGGAACTGGGTGAACGGGTGGCCAACAATCGTGAAGCCTATCAATACCTGGCCGAATCCATTCGCCGCTTTCCCGACCAGAAAACCTTTAAATCCATGCTGGAAAAACAAGGTCTTTTCCGGGTCGATTATCTCAACCTCTCTGCCGGTATCGCCGCAATCCATTTCGGTTTCAAGGTGTGACCCATGTTTTCCCTGCTCCAAAAACCCCTGCAATGGCTCCCCACATCCGCTTCAGCCATCGGGCTTGGCATCACCATCAATCTGTTTTTTCTGCGCTATCCCGATCTCCAGGAACGGCTGCGCCTCCTGAGTGGCAAGATTTTTCGTTTTGATGTCGAGGATCTGCAACAGGAATATTTCATGGAAGTGGCCGAAGATGGCCGGGTGCGCATTCACACCTACTCGGATCCGGATCCCCACGTCACCATGGCCGGAACCAGCAAGGCTTTTCTCTCCCTGCTGTTCAATACCGCCGACCCGGACTCGCTCTTCTTTTCCCGTGAATTGAAAATGTCTGGAGAAACCGATACCGGTCTCCATTTCAAAAACATTCTGAACAATGTCGAGATCGATTGGGAAAAAGAGCTGGCAGCCTTTGTCAGCACCCCCGTGGCCATGGTCCTGAGCCGTCTGGCGCGCCAGGCCTACCAGAACGGCAACCAGGCTCGCGAAAGTATGGGGAAAGTCATGGAGCGCTGGATGGAACTTCATCAGGTGCCCCGCCAGAGGGACATGACCGCCTTTCGCACCGAAGTGGAAACCATGGAAAAACAGGTGGAACGTTTGGATAAACGCCTGGTTCGTCTCGGCCATCGGGTCGCGCTGCATACCGATGCCACAACCTCCGCCGGGAACTGAAAATCCTCTCCATGTTTGATACTCCCCGCACCCTGTTCCGACTGGCAGCCATTGTCCGCATCCTGGCTATTCATGACATTGAACCGATTTCCGAACGTTTCCTGCCCTACCGTCTCCTGACCTGGTTGGCCGGTCTCAATCCTGCCACCCATCGCTTCCGGAAAGACCATTCCGGCAGCGTCCGGATTCGCCTCGCCATGGAACGTCTGGGACCCACCTTCATCAAGTTCGGACAGGCCATCTCCACCCGCATGGACGCCATCCCCGAAGAGATGGGCCAGGAGATGAAAAAACTCCAGGACGACATTCCGCCTTTCCCGTTCGCCCAGGTGCGACAAATCGTGGAACGTTGTCTGGAAGGACCCCTGGAACAATTTTTTTCCCGTTTTGATGAAAAGCCTGTGGCGTCCGGTTCCATAGCCCAGGTCCATCATGCCTTTACCCGCCAGGGGCGCGAGGTGGCCGTCAAGGTCAAACGACCCGGCATCGATGCCGTGGTGAAGGCCGATATTCAAACCCTCTATTACCTGGCTGACCTGATCGAAGAGTACATTCCGGACTGGCGACGCTTCCATGTCCATCGGGTGGTGAACGAGTTTGCCGCCACGATCCGCAACGAAATGAACTTCCATCTGGAAGCTTCCCGGGCGCAGGAGTTTCGCATCAACTTTCTCAAGGATCCGGAACTCCATATTCCCGAGGTCTACTGGGCCTTCACCTCCCAGGATATTCTGACCCTGGAGTGGGTCTCCGGCATCCCCATCGATGAACTGTCCCACTTTCCCGGTGATCCCCTGGATGTGATCCATATTTCCAACAGTATCGTCAATGTCTTTTTCAAGCAGGTGTTTCGCGACGGATATTTTCATGCCGACCAGCATCCGGGCAATCTGTTGGTGCGCATGGATGGCACCTTGGTTGCCATCGATTTTGGCATCATCGGGCGCGTGGACATGCAGACCCGCATCTGGCTGGCGGACATGCTGCATGGTTTTCTGGAACGGGACTACAAAAAAGTGGCCCGTGTCCACCTGGATGCGGGATATATTCCGTACAATACCAATCTGGCCGACTTCGAAGAGGCCTGCCGCCAGATCGGGGAACCCATTTTTGGTCAACCTCTCAAGGATATTTCCCTGGCCCGCCTGCTGGCGCAACTGTTCAAAACCACCGAACGGTTTGCCATGGAGGTCCAACCCCAGCTATTGTTGCTGCAAAAGACCATGCTGACCCTGGAAGGGGTGGGCCGTGAAATCAATCCGAACCTCAATGTCTGGTTGCTGGCCGAGCCTCTGATCCGTGCCTGGATGAAGGAACACCTGGGTCCCAAGGGTAAGTTGCGAACCCTTGCCAAGGACGCCGGTGAAGTGGCCACCACACTGGGTTTGTTGCCCCAGGTGGCCCATACCGCCATCGAACGCCTGGCCCGCGATCAGTTTCGCCCTCGCCTCCATCCGGACACTCTGCACCTCCTGGAAGAGCGCATCAAGACAGGTTTCCGTGCCCAGGCCCATGCCCTGACGGGCGGGGCGTTCCTGATCGCCGCCGCCATCCTCGCCGCTGCCGATAAATCCATGTGGCTGATCATGCCATTGCTGTTCATGGCATTTTTCAATTTTCTGCGCACCCCGCGCAAGTCACGGTTGTAGCCGTGCAAAAACATGTCCATTCCAAAAGAAAGCGATTTTTGAAAAATCTGGCGAATTTCACGGTCTGGAAATGACCTGGAAAGAAAATGACAGACCATTCACACCAAGAACATGTCCCGAAATATGAGAAAATTGGAGGCATTATGAATCAAAACAAGGAGTTTGAGTTCTATGAATCCATATCCGTGAAAATGAATGAAGACATTCATTATTATAATCAAAGAAGAAAAAAATGGGGAAGATGGGCAAAATTCATGCGTTTTTTCTACTTCCTGTTTTTTTATGTCGGGGTTGCCTTGCCGGTATTCGATAAATTATTTTCTCAATACAGTCAAAACGAAATCTGGAAGCACACTTTCGAAATTTCGTTTGCCTTGATTTTCTTTTCCAGTGGTATTGCACAAGCCATGGAATATTTTGGCTGGCTCAAAGGTTGGCGACGGGTCAGTGTTACTGCACAAAAATTGGAGAATATCCGTAGCGCCATGGAATTGGAATATCAGGGAAACAAAATTGCAAATCTTCCATCAGACAAACTGGCCGCCATTTGTCAAGAACATTGGGGAAGATTCAAGGATGTGGTCATCCATGAAACCGACACCTGGGGGCATGACTTCAAAAAAGATCTCGATTCTTTCATGACTCCTGATAAAACTGTCCCATCAAAAAAAAATGGGGCTTGATCATCGAGGGAATTCACGGCCCCCCGGGTTGCCAGTTTCTGACCAGTTCCTGGGCCTGGGCAATCTGGTTTGGCGTCATCTTGCGGGCCACGGCAGCACAATATGAACACGGTGGATCGACTCTGTCTGTTGCAGGTGCCGTTTTCCTGTCCGGACTTTTGTTTCCTCTGGCCCTCTCCGCCAGGGCCTGCCACATGTATGATTTAATATAATCTTTTTGAAAACCCTGGCCTTTTTCATACATCCAGCCCAGATTTCTCCGGGCCAGGGCATTTCCCTGATTGGCCGCCAGGAGAAACCATTTGGCAGCCTCCTGATAATTTTTTTTGACCCCCCTGCCATTATCGAACAAGGTCCCCACCCCATTCTGTGCCCTGGCATCGCCCTGTTCAGCCGCCAAACGCAACCAGCGCATGGCCTCCTTGTCATCCTGTCTGCCCCCCCGGCCATCCAGATACAGGTGTCCCAACCTGGATTGGGCCGTCACATGCCCCTGTTCCGCAGCCCGCAAAAGATCCGCAAACTCCCCCGCCAGGACAGGACCTGCCATCGCCACATGAATCGTGATCATGGCCCAGACAATCGGGACCCCTGTCGGTAACGAAATCAATCTGGAGAGCGCCTGGAGGACAATCATGCAAAATCCCTTCTTGAGAACCTTTTCCTTGGCCGGGAATTGTTGGTATGCTGCGAGCCGGTTATTTCGTTATGGATGCAACCTGCACAGGACTATACCATGCTCAAACTGTCTGTCGTCAGCCTGATCGTCACGTTGGCCATGATTTCGGGTTGCTCCAAATCCGAAGAGAAGAAGGACGGGAACAAATCTGAGGCAGCCGCTTCCGGAGTCCCTGCAGGTGCCGGAACCGTCACCCACAAGGACGGCATGACCACGGTCCAGATTGTGCCACCCGGAGCAGGTGGCAAAGCGACGGTCGCACCACCCGTACCCCCTGTTGCCCCCAGCAATAAGCCAGCTCCGGCTCCTGCCGCACCCGCTGCTCCCCCTGCAGCCGGAAAGCCGGTGCCCGGCCAACCATCCCCGGCAGCTTCGGCAGCAGATCCCAAAACCATGCTGCAAGGTCCCCTGACCGTCACCCCATCCGATCCCAACAAAAAAACTGCGGGAACCATGACCATTCCGCAATCCGGCAAGGTGGCCGAGGTCATCCAAACCGAAAGTTATTCCTATGTCCGCATCGAAACAGAAGGGTGGCCCCTCTGGTTGGCGACCAATCGTTTGAATGTCAAGACAGGAGAAATGGTTCACTGGGGACAGTATTCCGTCATGCGGAATTTTTTCAGTAAAAGCTTGAATCAAACCTTCCCCATGCTGCTCATGGTGGGCGAAATCCTGCCAGGTGCTGGCCCGGTCCCATCTGCCACTTCATCGTCCAATCAGGGCAAGGCGCATGCAGTCTTTCAGGCCGGTGGGTATACCTACATCCAGGTTGACAGTGACAAGGGACCCTGGTTGGCCGTACCAAGCACGCAGGTCAATTCAGGACAGATCGTCTCCTGGAGTTCGGGTACGGTCATGCGCAACTTTACCAGCAAAACCCTGGATCGTACCTTTGAAGAGATCCAGTTCCTCGGCAGCATTACGGTAAAATAGAAACAGTCTGCTCCAGGCGTCCCTGTTGCCAAGGTCGTCGCACACGACAGCTTGCCGGCTGGGGCTATGATGCCAACTGGTCCAGGCTCCCGTTGCCAAGGTCATAGTACCAGGCATGCAGCGACAGTGTGCCCTTGTGGACACGCTCACGAATCCATGGAAATGTCATGAGATTTTTTCTGGAATGGATGGCTGCCGCCTTTTCGCATGCATGCATCCTTTCAGACTCCGAGAGGTTTCCACCCAACTGGCGCACCTGCTCGATGGCATCTGCGGCAATGAACATCCACTGATCCAGAAAATCGCTCTTCCAATTGCTGCTTTTCCCGGACATGAGGGTCTTGATACCCCCGCAGTTGGCATGTCCAAGAACGACGACATGTTTCACCTGCAAGCCGGTCACGGCAAATTCCAATGCCGCACTGGTCCCGTGATAACGGCCTTCAGACTCGAAAGGTGGCACCAGATTCGCCACATTACGAATGACAAAAACATCGCCTGGGGCCACATCAAATATGATGGCCGGATCCACACGCGAATCGCAACAGGCAACGATGGCCACCTCGGGTGATTGTCCTCTGGCAAGTTCGAGCAACGCTTCACGATTCTTGGAAAAATATCCGGCAAGAAATCTTTGGTAACCATCTAGCAGTCGAGTCGGCATGATTGCATTTCCCTGGACAAAGGTTCACGGACGACCAGCAACGCTGTGCAACACATCACCAGCGTCGTACTGAAACACATGATCTGGCAGATGCGATATGAAAAGCTTCTGGTCATTCACTCTGCGTCACCATATTGGACTGTTCGCCATATGCACATGACGACGTTGGGACAGTATGGTACCATCTTTTCCATGGTCGCTCCGCACAAAATCGGGTCGGGTTGATCATTTCTTAAAAATCCCACATAAAATAGAATAATATCTGCAATGTATCCCCAACCTGCCCTGGGAATATCCGGTTTGTGACTGGAGCATGCGACGGTGATGAAATGATGAAATGGAAGTTCACGATGCCCATGTCCGCTTCTGTGATCGTCATCCTGCAATCACTCAGAAATGAGTTCCTGGCCACGATCCTGGTCGGAGTGGTAACAGTTTTGCTGATTCCCCTGATGCATCATCTCCTGTTGGCCAATATTCTTATGATTTATCTGCTGTTGGTATTTCTGGTCGCCGTCAAGATCGGACGCCGGGGATCCATCCTGGCATCTTTTCTCAGTATCCTGACTTTTGCTTATTTTTTTGTCCCTCCGCACTTTTCATTTGTGATTATTGATACTCAATATTGGCTGATTCTTGCTTTCATGTTGCCCATTGCTTTGATTACGGCCCATCTGACCACCGGGTTACGCACCCAGGTAACGATTGCTGAAAACAGGGAACGCCGCATTCTTTCCTTATATGAACTATCCAGTGTATTGACCGGTATTGTCACACCCAATCAGATCGTCGCTCCCTGTCATCGATTTATCGAAACCAACTTTGATGCCGGTGCAATTATTATTTTTCCTAATGAAAACAACATACTATCTTCTGAAGAATACCACCCGGCAACGTTGAATATGGATATGGCACAATCGGTATTCAAACAATATGGAACCCCCTGGAAGGATGTCATTTCACGTTGGTGCGATCATTCGTTATATATTCCTCTCCAGGGGAGCGTCGAAAATCACGGCATTCTGGTATTGACCTTGAACAAACCCCAACGTGAATTACCGGATGAACAGGCCTCGCTCCTGAAAACCTGCGTGACCCTGATTGGTTTGGCGCTGGAACGCTTGAGCTATGCCGTCAAAGCCCGGCATGCCGCTTTGGAAATCGAGTCGGAAAGATTACGGAACGCCTTGTTGGCCAGTCTTTCGCATGACATGCGCACGCCGATTGCCGCCATGGCCGGACTTGCTGATGCCATGCAATTGAGTTCTCCCCCTTTATCCCCTACCCATATGAGTTTGTTGGACACCATGCGCAAGCAGGTGCGATTCATTCTGTCTGATATCGATAAATTATTGGACATGGCGCGTCTGCAAGTCGATCATGTGATACTCCACAGGGAATGGCAACTTTTGGAGGAAGTGATCGGCTCGGCCATCAAGACCAGCGCCCATGTCCTGGAAGGTTACGAAGTCCAGATTGAAATGGATGATAAACTTCCCTTGCTGGAAATGGATGCCATGCTGATGGAACGTGTCTTTTGCAATCTTCTGGAAAATGCCACACGTCACACACCCGTTGGCAGCCGGATTGAAATTGGTGTCTATGCCAGAGATGGGCAGGTGATTGTCCAGGTGAAAGATAATGGTCCCGGTTTTCCTCCCGGCATGGAAGAATCGATGTTTGAAAAATTCATGCACGGCAAATCGCGAACCGGTACGAGTGGTGTTGGTTTGGGCTTGGCGATTGTCCGGGCTGTACTCAAGGCCCATGGCGGAATCATCCATGCTGAAAACCGCCCCGAGGGAGGGGCATGCATCGAATTTTCCTTGCCCGTTGGCAACCCCCCTCTTGTTGCAGCCGATGTGGAGAAATTCATATGACAGAATCCTTGCGCAATGCAGTCTTGATTGAAGACGAGGCTCTGGTGCGTAATTATGTAGCCATGGCCTTGGGAGCTTCCGGTTTCAAGGTATGGGAATCGGAGACGGCGGCCCAGGGTCTTCAGGAAACCACTGCTCATCACCCGGATTTGATCATTCTTGATCTGGGGCTGCCAGACCGGGATGGTGTCGATGTCATCCGGGAACTGCGGCTCAGTTGTGATACCCCCATTCTGGTCCTGTCGGTACGCACCGAAGAGGGACAAAAAGTCGAGGCCCTGGATGCCGGCGCGGATGACTACTTGACCAAGCCTTTCGGGGTGCCGGAATTGCAGGCCCGGGTGCGGGCCGTGTTGCGCCGAACCCAGAGAAAAGGGGACGAATCATCGACAAATGGCCATATTTTCGATTTTGGTGATATTCGTGTGGACGTGGAACTCCGGCGCGTGACCCGTGCCGGTCAGGCCATCCATTTGACCCCCATCGAATATCGGATTCTGACCCTTCTGGTGGCCAACGTGGGTCGGGTGCTGACCCATCGGCAAATCCTGCGCGATGTCTGGGGTCCAGGTTATGTGGATCGTCCACATTATCTCCGGGTGTTCATGGCGGGACTGCGCCGAAAAATTGAAAGCGAACCCGCCAATCCAAAATATATCCTGACAGAAACTGGTATCGGTTATCGGCTTGTCCAATAAACTTCAACATGTCATGGACAAATGATCCATATCCGGCCACCATCGTCTGCAAGCCATATGTGGTCAAAATCCGGGAGTTGAACCGCCTGGAAGCTGCCATTGCACTGGAACAATGAACAACTTGTGCGGTCTGATATTTGCATTGACCTGACTGGTCGGAACGACATTCGCCGACAGACAAACTCAGATTGACTCCTTAATGATTGCGCAATCATGAGCCGTATCTTCAACCCATCTTCGCAGCTTTGCCCATTTTTCGAGCTGTTTTTGAGATGATTTCA
>JADGCO010000032.1 GCA_015228935.1 Magnetococcales bacterium
CACGGCCTTCCTGTTGTTTGCCCTATCGGCCTATGGAATATGGCTCTATCGGGATCCCCTGGTAGCCGGTCCCTCGGCCAACCCGACCCACCTGACCCAAATCCCCATCGATTTACTGCCCAGGGCACAGCACCTGCTGCGACGCGCTAGGCGCTATCAGACGGTCCTGCTCAAGGCAGGGGTCCCTGAAGAACGCATGAAAGGAGCCGTAGATTATCAGCGCCAGAAAGAGGCCAAACACCGCATGGCCCTGCTGGCTCAACGCCTGGCCACGGGTATGCAAGAAAACAATCCGCCGCGCCCCGTGGGATCCGAGGATTTCCCTGTTTACGAAATCAATTTGCCAGAATCGTTTCCCCTCAACCTGAACGCCTGCCGGTTTGCCTTTCCTCCCCCAACCCTGGGCAGCGAAGAGATCGTCAAACGCATGGGGCGCGATACCCTCTGCGTCATCCTGGGCAGTACACCCACCCAGCGCCAGGAACTGGTCAAGATCTGCAAAGATCCCACGACTTTGCTGGTCGCCGCCGATGGCGCAACCATCACCCAACTCCTGCTCGGCCAGGATCCCCAAGGAATTCTCGCCCGCCTGATCGCCCAACAGGTCAGCGTCACCCGGGTCTCTCCCTACCAGACCAAAGGGGGTGTCAACCGCGAAGCCATCTTCTATGGTCGCACCCGCATCCTGGCCGATATCATGCACCGGGCACCGGCCAATTATCTACTCGCCGGTGGCCGCCAGGTCGGTAAATCCAGCCTCCTTAAAGCTTTGTACCGCCGTTATCAAGAAGACCCCAAAGTTGATTGCCGCTATTTGTCGGCAAGCGGCAACACCATTCTCCCAGATCTGGCCTTGGAAATCGGCCTGGAAACGACCGCATCCCTGGAACAAATTGTCGAGGCCATCCTTGCCCGCCAGGAAGACCGGCGGCTGCTCTTCCTCATCGACGAGGCCGATGAATTTGCCCACCAGGAGTCCACCAATGGCTTTAAAACCCTGCATGCCCTGCGCAATCTCAGCGAAATGGGCAAGGCGCATTTTATCCTGGCCGGTTTTTGGGGACTCTATCGACTGGTGCGCGGGGAGTATCAATCCCCGATCAAAAATTTCGGCGATGTCCTGGCCATCGCTGCCCTCGAAGAGGAGGCCAGCCGCCGCCTGCTGACCGAACCCATGCAAACCATGAACATCAGCTATACATCGACAGCCTTGATCGATGAAATCCTGGCCAAGACCGGCCAACGCGCCAATCTACTCGCCATCACCTGTAGCGAAGCCCTCAAGCTCATGGACATGGAACAACGCCAACTGGGCGCTGAGGAAATCTACAAGGCACTGGACAGCCGGTCCATCCGTGAAGCCCTCGGTGGCTGGGCCGAACTGGCCGGAAAACATGATCCCACCGGCAACCATCACGACCGCATGATCGTCTACGCCATGGCGGAAAAAGAGGCCTTCTCCTTCGACGATCTGGTGGCCCGCCTGCAACACGCCCACGCCACCTGGGACCCGCAACACCTGCACGACGCCCTGGAACGGCTGGAACTCGCCACCATCCTGGAACGCCAGGCAACCACGTATACCTTCCGCGTCCCCCTCTTCCGCGCCATGATCCTGGAACAAAACCCCCAGGAGATGCTCGCACAGGAAATTCGGCGCAACAAAGAACGTGTCAACGGATGAAATGTTTGCCGACCCGGCATGCCGGCCAGAGTGGTGTCCTGCATTGACTTGGGAGAAGTGGAGGGGTATAACCGCGACCACACTGCACGGCATGGGCCGTTTTGAGCGGATGAGGCTGGGGAGCGGTAGCGTGGATGAATCCTGGACAACACAAAACAAGACAGCACTCCTGGTCCTGGAAGATGGCACGGTGTTTTCAGGTCGCGCCCTGGGAGCCGCTGCCTGCCAAGTGGGCGAGGTGTGCTTCAACACCTCCATGACCGGTTACCAGGAGATCATGAGCGATCCCTCCTACGCCGGCCAGATCGTCACCATGACCGCAACCCAGATCGGCAACGTCGGCATCAACCCGGAAGACATGGAGTCCGCCCGGCCCCATATCCGTGGCTTTGTGGTCAAGGAGTCGTCCCGCATCGTCTCCAACTGGCGACAACGCGAGGATCTCGGCACCTTCCTGCAACGCTATGGCATTCCCGCCATCGAAGGGATCGATACCCGCCATCTGGTCAACCTGCTGCGAAGCAAAGGGGCACAACGCGGCGTCCTCTCCACCCTGGGCGACAATCCGGATGACCTCCTGGCCCGGGCACGGGCCTGGCCCGGCTTGGTCGGCATGGACCTGACCGGAGAGGTGACCTGCCCTGCCCCCCATGCCTGGCACGAAAGCACTTGGCGTCTCGGTCATGGCCATCTCCGGCCAGGTGAAAACGACGGCAAACACCCTGTGGTGGTCCTCGATTTCGGGGTCAAATACAATATATTGCGCTGTCTGGTCGAGGCCGGTTGCCGGCTGACGGTGGTGCCGGCCACCACCCGGGCCGCTGACATTCTGGCCCTGAATCCCGATGGCATTTTTCTCTCCAATGGCCCCGGCGACCCGGATGCCGTCAAGGAAGGGATTGCTACCATTCGCACCCTCCTGGACAGCAAAAAACCTCTGTTCGGCATCTGCCTCGGCCACCAGATGCTCTGCCTCGCCCTGGGCGGCCAAACCGCCAAAATGAAGTTCGGCCACCGCGGCGGCAATCATCCGGTCCAGAATCTGGCCACCGGGCAGGTGGAAGTCACCTCCCAGAATCACGGCTTCATGGTGGAGGAAAAAACTCTGCCCGCCGGAGTGGTCGTGACCCACCGCTCCCTGTTCGACGGCACCGTGGAAGGGATGCGGTTGCGGGATCGCCCGGTCTTTTCGGTGCAGTTTCACCCGGAGGCCAGTCCAGGCCCCCATGATTCGCGCCATCTCTTCCGGCAGTTTACCGACCTGATGCGGGAGTGAAGGCATGCCCAAACGCACCGACATTCAGAAAATCTTGTTGATCGGCTCCGGCCCCATCGTCATCGGTCAGGCCTGCGAATTCGACTATTCGGGTGCCCAGGCCTGCAAGGCCCTGGGCGAAGAGGGTTACCAGGTGATCCTGGTCAACTCCAACCCGGCCACCATCATGACCGATCCCAATCTGGCCGCCCGCACCTATGTGGAACCGATCACCGTGGAGATGGTCACGGAAATCATCCGCACCGAACGCCCCCATGCCCTGCTGCCCACCATGGGCGGCCAGACTGGCCTCAACATGGCCATGCAACTGGCCGAACAAGGCGTCTTGCAAAAATATGGCGTGGAGATGATCGGTGCCACCCGGGAAGCCATCGACAAGGCCGAAAATCGCGAGTTGTTCAAAAACGCCATGACCCGGATCGGCCTGGACATGCCCCGCTCCGGCTTTGCCCACACGCTCGACGATGCCCGCCGCATCCTGGAAGAGGTGGGCTTTCCGGTCGTCATTCGGCCCAGCTTTACCATGGGCGGCACCGGCGGCGGCATCGCCTACAATCAGGAAGAGTTTGAAGAGATCATCCTGAGCGGCCTGGAAGCCTCACCCATCACCGAAGTCCTCGTGGAAGAGTCGGTCCTGGGGTGGAAAGAGTATGAAATGGAGGTGGTGCGCGACTGCCAGGACAACGCCATCATCGTCTGCTCCATCGAAAATCTCGATCCCATGGGGGTCCATACGGGCGACTCCATCACCGTGGCCCCGGCCCTGACCCTGACGGACAAGGAATACCAGATCATGCGTAACGCCTCGATTGCGGTGCTGCGCGAGATCGGGGTGGATACCGGCGGCTCCAATGTCCAGTTTGCCGTCCACCCGGAAACCGGGCGTCTGGTGGTCATCGAAATGAATCCAAGGGTCTCCCGCTCCTCGGCGCTCGCATCGAAAGCCACGGGATTTCCCATCGCCAAGGTGGCCGCCAAGCTGGCCGTCGGCTATACCCTCCCCGAAATCATGAATGATATCACAGGAGTGATCCCGGCCTCCTTCGAGCCGACCATCGATTATGTCGTCACCAAGATTCCCCGCTTCACCTTTGAAAAATTTCCCCAGGCCGAACCCATCCTGACGACCCAGATGAAATCGGTCGGCGAGGCCATGGCCATCGGTCGCACCTTCAAGGAGTCCTTCCAGAAAGCCCTGCGCTCCCTGGAAACCGGCCTGAGCGGCCTGGATGAAATCCTCGACCCGGCCCTCTCCCGGGAAGAACGCCAGGCCCAACTCGAAAAAGAGTTGCACCGGACCGGACCGGATCGGGTGCTGTATGTCGCCGAGGCCTTTCGCTGCGGTCGCTCCGTGGCCTGGGTCCATGAACTGACACGCATCGATCCCTGGTTTCTCGACCAGATCTGGCAAATCATCACCACGGAAGAACGTGTGCGGGGCCAGGCATTGGCGGACATTTCTGCGGCGGAGCTGCGGGAAATCAAGATCATGGGATTTTCCGACCAGCGGCTGGCCCGCCTGCTGAACACCACCCCCGCCGCCGTGCGTCAGACCCGCCTGGCCGCCGGCATCAAACCGGTATTCAAGCGGGTCGATACCTGCGCCGCCGAGTTTGCCACCCAGACCGCCTACATGTATTCCACCTACGAATCCCACTGCGAAGCCAACCCCTCGGCGCGGAAAAAAATCATGATCCTGGGTGGCGGACCCAATCGGATCGGCCAGGGAATCGAATTTGATTATTGCTGTGTCCATGCATCCTTTGCCCTGCGCGAGGCGGGCTATGAGACAATCATGGTCAACTGCAATCCGGAAACGGTCTCGACGGATTATGACACCTCGGATCGTCTCTATTTCGAGCCGCTGACGCTGGAAGATGTCCTCTCCATCGTCGATGTCGAAAAGCCGCACGGGGTGATCGTCCAGTTTGGCGGCCAAACCCCCCTGAAACTGGCCAAACCCCTGGAAGCCGCCGGGGTGCCCATCATCGGCACCTCGCCCGACGCCATCGATGTGGCCGAAGATCGCGAACGGTTTCAACATCTCCTGCATCGCCTGCAACTGCGGCAACCCGCCAACGGTCTGGCCCGCTCCGAAGCCGAAGCACTCGCCGTGGCCGAGAGGGTCGGATACCCGGTGGTGGTGCGTCCCTCCTACGTGCTGGGTGGACGCGCCATGGAAATCGTCTTCGATACCAAAGACCTGGACCGCTACATGCGCACCGCCGTGCAGGCCTCCCCGGACCATCCGGTGTTGATCGACCATTTTTTGCAGGACGCCATCGAAGTGGACGTGGATTGCGTGGCAGATGGCCACCAGGCCATCGTCGGCGGCATCATGGAACACATCGAGGAAGCCGGTGTCCACTCCGGGGATTCCGCCTGTTCGTTGCCGCCCTACTCCATCAGCAGCGACCTGAGTAACGAAATCGAGCGGCAAACCCTGGAACTCGCCGCCGCTCTGGGTGTCGTAGGACTCATGAATGTCCAGTTTGCCATCTGTCAGGGGGAAGTCTACATCCTGGAAGTCAACCCGCGGGCATCGCGAACCGTGCCCTTTGTGTCCAAAGCCACCGGCGTCTCCCTGGCCAAAATTGCCGCCCGACTCATGGCCGGCGAGAGCCTCGCCGCGACCGGCATGATCCGCTCCCCCCTGCCCAGACATATTTCGGTCAAGGAGTCGGTTTTTCCCTTTGCCAAATTCCGGGGGGTGGATACCATCCTGGGACCCGAGATGAAATCCACCGGCGAGGTCATGGGAATCGCAGACTCCTTTGGGATGGCGTTTGCCAAGGCCCAGTTCGGGGCCGGGGTGTTTCTGCCCCGGGCCAGAGACCTCAAACCGCAACAGAAAATTTTCATTTCGGTCCGGGATGCCGACAAGGATGGCATTCTTTCCCCTTCCCGCCAGCTCCTGGATCTGGGATACCGGCTGTGCGCCACCCGTGGCACGGCGGATTGGCTGCGCCAGAATGGCCTGGAAGTGGAATCCATCAACAAGGCGAACGAAGGCCGGCCCCATGTGGTGGACCACATGAAAAACAACAACATTGTCCTGGTCTTCAACACCACAGAGGGCAAACAGGCCACGGTGGATTCGTTTGTCGTGCGCCGCACGGCCCTGATGTGCAAGATTCCGTATTTTACCACAGTGGCCGGCATGCGGGCCGCTGTCTCGGCCCTGGCGGCTGTCCAGGATACCGGGTTCCATTGCAAGGCATTGCAGGATTATTATCCTGGCAGGTAGTCAAGCCAACGCTTGCCATTGCAGTGCCTGATGGGGTTATGATTCCGTCAGGCAGGCGGGCCGACGCTTGCATTTTCTTTTTCTTGATCCTGTTTCTTTTCATGCAAGGATCACAAGAGGGTGTAAAATGGCACAAAAAATTCCTTTGACCCTGGAAGGCGCCGAAATGTTGAAGGCGGAATTGAAAAGGCGCAAAACCGTGGACCGCTCCAGGGTAATCGAAGCCATCGCCGAGGCGCGGGCACACGGCGACCTTTCCGAGAATGCCGAATATGCGGCGGCCAAGGAGCAGCAATCCTTCAATGAAGGACGTATCCAGCATCTGGAATCGGTGCTGGCCAATGCGGATGTCATTGACACGAGCCGTCTGCGGTCCAACAAAGTGGTGTTCGGGGCCAAGGTGACCGTCACCGACGAACAAACCGATGAAGAGGCCTCCTACCATATCGTCGGTGCCGAAGAAGCCGATATCGATAAAGGCAAGATTTCCATCACCAGCCCGTTGGCCCGTGCCATGATCGGCAAACAGGAAGGGGATTCCATCGATGTCCAGGCACCGGGGGGCATCCGGCACTACGAAATCCTGACCATCCGTTTTTGAATGCCACGGCGTCGCCCATCAAGTCGCGAGTGGTTGCGGGAACACCGCCGTGATCCCTATGTCCAGGCAGCGGCACGCGATGGGTATCGTTCCCGGGCCGCTTACAAGCTGCTGGAAATCCATGCCCGCCCCCCGGCCAATCTGCTGCGCCCGGGAATGGCTGTTGTGGATCTGGGAGCTGCCCCGGGCGGGTGGACTCAGGTGGCATTGCAACATGTCGGGCCACAAGGCATCATTGTGGCCGTCGATCTCCTGGCCATGGATCCCCTGAGCGGGGCCGAGATTATCCAGGGTGATTTTCTACAGGCAGCAACGCTGCTGGAAGTGCAAAGAGTGCTGGGGCGACCTGCGGATCTGTTGCTGTCGGACATGGCCCCCAATATGAGCGGCATCAAGGCCGTGGATCAACCACGCGGAGAGTTGTTGGCCGAGGCGGCCTTGGAATTTGCCGCCGCAGTCCTGAAACCACTGGGAGCAGCAGTCATCAAACTGTTCGACGGCCCAGGATTTCACGATCTGGTTCGGGGAGCCAGGATCGCCTTTGGACAGGTGAAAGTGGTCAAACCCAGGGCCAGTCGGGGCCGCAGTCCCGAACACTACCTGGTTTGTCAGGGGTTTCGCGCCTCTCCCTCCCATCTGGAGAAAGATCATGCGTGTCATCAAGCAGGCGTACACATTTGACGATGTTCTCCTGGCCCCGGCCTACTCGGAGGTACTCCCCCGGGACGTGGATGTTTCCACCAGGCTGACGCGCACCATCAAACTCAACATTCCCCTGGTATCCGCCGCCATGGACACGGTCACGGAGTCCCGGGCCGCCATCGCCATGGCCCAGGAAGGGGGTATCGGAATCATCCATCGCAACATGACCCCCCGGGAACAGGCCCGCGAAGTCAAAACCGTCAAGCGCTATGTCACCGGCATGGTCGTGAATCCCTGGACGATCCGCCCGGATGCCAACCTGCGCATGGCCAAGGATATCATGCACCACCACGCCATCTCCGGCATTCCGGTCACTGAGGAGGATGGACGGCTGGTGGGTATTCTGACCAATCGGGATGTGCGTTTCGCCACCGACCACACCCAGCTCGTGTGCGAACTCATGACACCTCAGGAACGCCTGGTGACCGTCCGGGAGGGGGTGGATATGGCTGAAGCCAAACGCCTGCTCCACCAGCACCGTATCGAAAAACTCCTCGTCGTGGACAGTCAGTATCGTTGCGTGGGTTTGATCACGGTCAAGGACATTGAAAAAACCCAGACCTATCCCATTGCCTGCAAGGATGACAACGGGCGCTTGCGTGTGGGAGCCGCTGTCGGCACCAGCGCCGAATGCCGCAAACGTGTGGCATCGCTCATGGATGCCCATGTCGATGTCCTGGTTGTGGATACCGCCCATGGACATTCGCGTGGGGTCCTGGAGATGGTCAAGTGGATCAAGGAATCATACCCGCATGCCCAGGTCATTGGCGGCAACGTGGCCACCGCCGATGCAACCCGTGATCTGATCCTGGCCGGGGCCGATGCCGTCAAGGTCGGCATCGGCCCGGGATCCATCTGTACCACGCGCATCGTGGCCGGTGTGGGCGTCCCGCAAATCACCGCCGTGGCCGATTGTGCCCATGAAGCCAACCGGCATGATGTACCCATCATCGCCGACGGCGGCATCAAATTTTCTGGAGAAGTGGCCAAGGCGATTGCCGCCGGTGGCTCCAGTGTCATGCTGGGATCCATGTTTGCCGGCACCGACGAAGCCCCGGGCGAGGTGTTCATCTACCAGGGACGCAGCTACAAAACCTATCGGGGCATGGGTTCCCTCGCCGCCATGGCCAAAGGTTCCCGGGATCGCTACTTCCAGAGCGGCGTTCCCCCGGAAAAACTGGTCCCCGAAGGGGTCGAAGGGCGGGTTCCCTATAAAGGACCCCTGGCAACCATCATACACCAGATGGTGGGGGGGTTGCGCTCGGCCATGGGCTACACCGGCTGCGCCACAATCGATGAATTGCGCAAAAAGCCGATGTTTCTCCAGATCACCAGCGCCGGTTTGCGGGAATCCCATGTCCATGATGTCACCATCACCAAGGAAACGCCCAACTATCGTTTGGAATAAAAGCCTATGTCAGCCAATTCAGATCATATGGCCCATTCGGGTCATTCCAAACATTCAGACCGTTCAAGCCATTCAGGCCATAAGGTCGCTCCGGTCAGCTCCCATGGCGAACGCATTTTGATTCTTGATTTTGGCTCGCAATATACGCAACTGATCGCCCGTCGGGTACGCGAGGCCCATGCCTACTGCGAAATTCACCCCTGGTACATGGATCCCGCCGCCATCCGGGCCTTTGCCCCGGTGGGGATCATTCTCTCGGGTGGCCATCAATCGGTTTATGAACTCAAGGCACCAACCCTGCAAGCGGAAGTTCTCGCCCTGGAGGTTCCGATCCTGGGTATTTGCTATGGCATGCAGATTCTGGCCCGGCATCTCGGCGGAACCGTCGTGGCCTCGGGCAAACGCGAATACGGCCCGGTCCGGGTCCGGCGTCTTGAGGATCCCGGTGAATTTTTTGCCGAATTTTTTCAGGAAGAGTCCACCCCGGTCTGGATGAGTCATGGAGACCATGTGACGGTGCTGCCGGAAGGGTTCCGGGCGTCTGGAACGAGTGACAATGCCCCCATCGCCGCCATGTTCGATGCCAAGAGACACATCTATGGCGTTCAATTTCATCCCGAGGTGCATCATACCCCACGCGGACATTTCCTGATCGATCATTTTGTGCGCCAGGTGTGCAAATGCCGGGGATTGTGGACCTCCGGCCATTTTATCGACCAGGCCACGGCCCGCATTCAACAGCAGGTGACGACGGATCATGTGCTGCTGGGACTTTCCGGAGGCGTGGATTCCGCCGTGACCGCTGCCCTGGTCCATCGGGCCATTGGTGACCGTCTCACCTGCGTGTTTGTGGATAACGGTCTGCTGCGGTTGAACGAAGGGGATGAGGTCATGGCCACCTTCGCCGAGCATATGGGCGTCAAGGTGATCCGCGTCGATGCCGAAACCCTGTTCCTGGATCGTCTGCGTGGCGTGGCCGACCCCGAACGCAAACGTAAAATCATCGGCCACACCTTCATCGAGGTCTTCGAACAGGAAGCCAAACGTCTGCCCAACGTACAATGGCTGGCCCAGGGGACCATCTATCCCGATGTCATCGAGTCCGCCGGCGGCAAAACCGGTGTGGCGGCCAGCATCAAGTCGCATCACAATGTCGGTGGCCTGCCCGCCGACATGGGTCTGCAACTCCTCGAACCCCTGCGGGAGCTTTTCAAGGACGAGGTGCGACAGGTTGGCGAAGAGTTGGGATTGCCCCGACGGATGCTCTATCGGCATCCGTTTCCAGGTCCCGGTCTGGGGGTGCGCATTCTGGGCGAGGTCCGCAAGGAGTACGCCGACATTTTGCGCCTGGCCGATGCGATCTACATGGAAGAGTTGTACAGCTCGGGTCACTACGACCGTACCTCCCAGGCCTTTGCCGTGTTTCTCCCCGTGCGCAGCGTCGGCGTCAAAGGAGACGGTCGCAGCTACGAATATGTCATTGCCCTGCGCGCTGTCGAAACCCAGGATTTCATGACCGCCTCCTGGTACCCCATGCCCCAGGAACTTCTTTCACGCATCGCCAACCGGATCATCAACGAAGTCCCCGGTATCAATCGGGTGGTCTATGACGTGACCTCAAAGCCACCCGGAACGATTGAGTGGGAGTGAAGGGTATATTGCAAGAATATCCCCTGTAAGGTGTGCCATGAAAATACACCCCGCAGGGTGTATCATGAAAACATCCCCTACGGGGTGTATCATGGATATACCCCCCGCAGGGTGTATCATGAGAAAATACCGCACAGGGTATATCATGAGAAAATACCGCACAGGGTATACCATGAGAATACCCCCTACAGGGTGTATTGTAGAGATATCCCCCGCAGGGTGTATTGGGCAATAATCCCTTGCAGGGGATGCTTTGATGTTATACCCTTTGAGGTATATTTATTGAATAGACCGTAGAGGGGATAGAGGATGGAAGACATTGTCAGGTTACCCCGGCAGCTTTCTCAGGTTTTGCGGGCGCACCGCAAGCGGAAACACCTGACACAATATCGTGCGGGTCAAAGTGTCGGTCTGCTGCCCAAGACCATTTCTGCGCTTGAAACGAGACCGGAAGGCAGTTCCATTGCGAGCCTGTTCCGATTGCTTTCGGCCCTTGATCTGGAACTGGTCGTCCAGGAGAGGCGTCCATCACGACAGGACGATGGTCCGGAGTGGTGATGATGGGTGGACGATCCAGGACGCGCACACTTGGGATATGGATGAATGGCGAGCATGTGGGTCGCTGGACGGTCACTCCCCAGGGCGAACATGAGTTTGAGTATGCCGAGTCCTGGGTGGCATCGGCTTACGGGCGCTCCATCTCTCTCTCCATGCCGATGAGCCGGGTGGGTCGTCTTTACAAGGGTGCCATTGTTGAAAATTATTTCGACAATCTGCTGCCTGACAATGACAAAATCCGGGTGCGCATTCAGCAGCGATTTGGTGCCCCTTCACAGGCACCCTTTGATCTGCTTGCCGAGATTGGTCGTGATTGTGTTGGGGCCTTGCAATTGCTGCCGGACGATGAAACCCCCGGCAACATCCGGCAAATTGAAGCCGAGGCGGTGAGTGAGGCAGATATTGAGCAGATTCTTGACAATACGTTCAATGCGTCTGTTTTCGGGCAGCATCAGGATGAGGACGATTTTCGCATTTCGATAGCCGGTGTTCAGGAAAAAACGGCCTTGCTGTTTCACGAGGAAAGGTGGTTGAAGCCCCGGGGTGCAACCCCGACCACGCACATTTTGAAATTTCCCATTGGCCGCCACGGGAACCAGGGGATTGATCTCGCCATGTCGGTCGAGAACGAGTGGCTCTGTGCCCGCATATTGAATGCCTATGGAATCAGGGTAGCCAAATGTTGGCCGGCGACCTTTGGCCGGCAGAAGGTTCTTGTCGTCGAGCGTTTTGATCGCCGGCTGGCACGCGATGGATCCTGGATCATGCGCCTGCCACAGGAAGACATGTGCCAGGCCAGAGGCGTTGCCCCGGATTTGAAATACGAGAAAAACGGCGGGCCGGGCGTCAAGACGATCATGGATCTGTTGCTGGGATCCGCCAGCGCCGAAGCCGACCGGGCAGATTTTTTCAAGACTCAAATCGTTTATTGGCTGATATGCGCCATCGATGGTCACGCCAAAAATTTCAGTATTTTTCTTGAACCACATGGCACGTACCGCTTGACGCCACGCTACGATGTGCTGTCGGCCTACCCGGTTCTGGGCAACGGTCCAGGTCTTCTGCAAGAGAAAAAGGCAAGGATGGCCATGGCGTTGATTGGCAAAAATCGACATGACAAATGGGCTGAACTTCAGAAGCGGCATTTTGAAGCCACGGCCAGGTCCTGTGGTATCGAAGCATCCGGAAAAATGATCGTGGAACATGTGCTTGCCGCAACGCCGAAGATCATTGCAGAGGTCGCGGAGGGGCTTCCCGGGGATTTTCCCGAGCGGATCGCAAAGCCCATACTGGATGGACTCCAGCGCATGACGCAACGGCTCACATGAGAGCGTATCCATTGCCTGGATTGGCCTTGTTTTTTTATGAGAGAATGGTGCCGTGTGGGGTACCATGCCGGGGTAGTCCATGAACAAACGCATCAAACTGCTTGAATCCATGCAAAATAATCCACGCGACTGGCGGATCGAGGATTTGCTTTCCGTGGCATGGGCAACACCACCGTATCCATTCGAAGCCTATACGCATATCATCAGCCCCTTATCGGAGGAGGAAGGGGGTGGTTTTTTGCTGACCTTTCCGGATTTACCTGGCTGCATGGCGGATGGTGAGACCGAGACCGAAGCCGTTTTGCATGGGCGGGATGCCTTCGCATCCTGGGTGTCGGCACGGGTTGATACAGGCAAGGCAATCCCTGAACCGGCCTGTCGGCCAGGAGCCATACCGACGGTTTCTGGACGTTTTATTGGGAGCCCTTGATCAAGATGGAGATTATTCAGAAAAACGACCAGTCAGGTGATTCATTGACGGAAACAACCGTCTTGCACATCACAAAAATGTGTTGCCCGGTAGAGGCGGATCTGGTCCGCAAGGCGCTGGCCGGTCTTGACGGTGTTGTGCAATTGGACTTTGACTTCATGCAGCGGGATGTGGTGGTGGTGCATCGGGGCGTGCAACGCGCAGCCATGGTCGCCGCCTTGCGCACCGTAGAGATGGAACCGGATCCCCAGAAAACAGGCGCGAATGCCAATCTGGCAGACACCGGTTTGGCAGATGCCGATCCGGCTTGTGCCTGCTCTGCACCGGTCCAGTCGCACTCTTTCCTGCGTGCGTGGGGGCTGACCATTCTGGCCGGGGTGAGTGCGGTTGGGGGAGAAATTCTGGCCTGGAGCGGTATTGATGAAAACTCCCCGTGGCTCATTGCCCTGGCTCTGGTATCCATTGCCTCGGGTGGTCTGGGGACGCTGAGGCGCGGCTGGATTGCCTTGCGCCATCTCTCCCTCAATATTAATTTTTTGATGTCGCTGGCCGTACTGGGTGCCATGGCCATCGGGCAGTGGCCCGAGGCAGCGATGGTGATTTTTTTGTTTGGGGTGGCCGAACGGATCGAGGCCCTCTCCCTGGATCGGGCACGCAATGCCGTGCGGGAACTCATGACTCTGGCACCAGAAATTGCCACGGTCCAGATGGCAAGCGGAGCCTGGGAAAGCCTGCCTGCCAAAAGCGTCACCATTGGGCAAATGGTCCGGGTCAAACCGGGTGAGCGGATTGCCCTGGATGGTGTCGTGGTCACCGGACGATCCGGAGTCAATCAGGCCCCCATCACCGGCGAAAGTGTACCAGTCCTGAAAGAGACCGGTCACATTCTTTATGCCGGATCGATCAACGGTTCCGGGATGTTGGAATATCGGGTCACGGCAGACTGGCAACATTCCACCCTGGCACGCATCATCGACACCATCCAGGCGGCCCAGGCCAAACGGGCTCCCATGCAACGAATTGTGGATCGGTTCGCCCAGTACTATACCCCGGCGGTGGTCGGGATCGCGGTGTTGATTGCCACGGTACCGCCATACCTGTTCGGCGGGGCATTTTCTGAATGGTTTTACAAGGCATTGGTGATGCTGGTGGTGGCCTGTCCCTGTGCCCTGGTCATTTCCACACCGGTGACGGTGGTCAGTGGTCTGGCCGCCGGGGCGCGGCGCGGTATTTTGATCAAGGGCGGTCTCTATCTGGAGCAGGCTCATGCCATCAAGGCCATTGCCCTCGACAAAACCGGTACCTTGACGCAAGGTCAACTCACCATGACCGATTTCATCCCTCTGGGCAATCGGGATCGGGAACGGACCTTGCGCCTGGCAGCCAGTCTGGAGGTGCATTCCGAACACCCGGTGGCCGCAGCCATCGTTTCCGCCTACGGGAAAAACCGTATCCTGATGCATGTGCGTGGTTTCGAGGCAATCCCGGGGCGTGGTGTGCGGGGAACACTCCAGGGTGAACTTCATCATCTCGGCAGTCGCCGCCTGTTGGAAGAACTCGGATTCAGCCATCCAGACGTGGAAAAAAGGGTTCCTGTCCTTGAACAGGAAGAAAAAACCGTTGTAATCCTGACCTCGGCCACGGAACCGTTGGCCATCATTGCCGTTGCCGATCAGATGCGGACCCATGCCCCGGAAGCAATCCACTCCCTGCACAAGCTGGGAATTGCCGTGACCATGCTGACCGGTGACAATGCTGCCACCGCCCGGGCCATTGCCCGACACGCCGGGATCACCGACGTTCAGGCCGGTCTGCTCCCCGATGAAAAATTGCTCGCCATCGAAGCATTGATGCAACGCTTTGGTATCGTGGCCATGGTGGGGGATGGGATCAACGATGCCCCGGCCCTGGCCCGTGCCTCCATCGGTATCGCCATGGGCAATTCCGGAACCGATACAGCCCTGGAAACCGCCGATGTGGCCATCATGAACGACGATCTGCGCAAGGTTGGAGAGTTTGTGCGTCTTGGGCAGGCAACCCGCCAGATTTTATGGGAAAATATTATTCTGGCCATCGGTATCAAGGGCACCTTTCTCGTGCTGTCGGCCTTGGGAATCGCCACCCTCTGGATGGCCGTTCTGGCCGACATGGGCACCAGCCTTATGGTGATTCTCAACGGGCGTCGTCTGTTGAATTTTTTCAGGCCGGCCCGGGAGACGGATTGATTCAAACCCCCTGATCCCGGTTGGCCTCCTCCTGGCGTCGGGAACTGGCCTGGAATGCCTTATCCAGCAGATGTTGCAATCCTGGCATGGGTTGCAGCTCGAAAAAGATTTGATAACTGAAGAGTCCCTTGGAAAGGCGGATCAGCCACCTGTTCAGGTTCAGCAGAAATTTCGAGAGCGCGTTATGCCCGATTGCCAGGGGAAACGGGGCGGGGATACCCTGGACCCGAATCACCTTGAAGCCACGCTCCTCGAACAATTGCCGAAAGGAGGCAAAAGTGAACAGGCGCAAATGGGTAAAATCAAGAATGCCGCGTTTGCCGTAACGAAAGGCCCCGAGAAACAACATGAGACGCACAAAGACAAACGCCACATTTCCTGTTGTTGCCAGGATGCGGGCCTTGGGATTGCCGCCGCAGGCCTGATGCAGATTGACGACGAAGGCTTCCGGATCTGCAAGATGTTCCACAATATCCAGCAGGATGACATGAGAAAAACGGGAATAATCCCTGGGCGGGAAATTTTTGCTCAGGTCGTCATGCACAACATAGTCGTCGAATACATCCTTGCTGGAGCGTTCCAGCATGTCAATTCCCGTGATGCGGCACCCTTTCTCCTGGAGTTTGCGATTCATCGTGCCATCGCTGCAACTGACATCCAACACCTCGGACCCCTGGGGAATGGCTTCAAAAACCGCTGAATGCGAAGAGGAAAAACTCAATTTCGATTCATATCGGGGCTTGGGCTTTTTGTGTCCATCCAGGTCGAATTTGCGCTGATAAAAAATTCCCAGGGGTTGCATGCGCACGATGGTCGTCACTTTGACCACATCCCAGGCATACTTCAGGCCGTTGACATGGCAGACTTCATCGCCATAAAAGGTGGGGATGGGGTGTTCCCGGATGCGCAGTCCCGCATTGACAAACTGGATGATGATTTCTGTATCAAAGTGAAAGTCGTTGGTATTCAGTTGAAAGGGGACCTGTTTCAAGGCCGATGTCCGGTACAGCCGATAGCCGGAATGGAATTCGGAAAGCTCGGAGCGCAAAAGACGGTTTTGATACGTGGTCAGAATTTTGTTGCCGGCATATTTATAGAGCGGCATGCCTCCCTGAATGGCGGCAAAACGGCTCATCATGCGTGAGCCGAACAATGCCATGGCATCCTGATCGAGCATGGATTGCAGGAGATCGGGGAGCTTTTCCGGGGCATATTGGCCATCGCCATGCAGCAGGGCCACAACATCGAAACCGTTTTGCATGGCGTAGTGAAAGCCAATCTTCTGGTTGCCACCGTAGCCCTGGTTGACCGGGTTGAACAGGACGGTCAACGGGAACGGAAAAACGCCAGAATTTTGATATTCAATGGCTTTTTCAAATGTTTTGTCACGGGACGCATCATCGATGATGAGGACCTCGGTGTGATGTTTTTCCAATTCCCGGGGAATGCGGGACAGAACACTGACGATGGTCTTTTCCGCATTATAGGCGACAATGAATATCAGAAACCGGCAAGGCATGATGAACCGTCCGTTTTGAGGGTCAGAACCAGGATCGCTCGTTTGAATCATGCCTGATTTTTTTCCCCAAGCCAATGGTGTCTCCTCGATTCAGGGCGGATCTTTTTTCAATATGGGTCTGTGGAAGAAAATGGCCTGCTTCATGGTGAATCTTGCAGGGCACAGCCCTTCCTCCTGGACCTCCATCCCAGTTTTTCATTCGTTTTTTTTCGAAATTAATAAGTTATTAGACAGCCTCTGAGAGAGGGCATGGATGGGGATGGCCTGGATGGCCTGGATGATGCCATCTCTGGCCTGGAGCAGATTCCAGGATTGAATTTTTTGTTGGGCAGCCGCGCCCATTTTTTTCAAATCGACCTGGGGCTGCATGGCCAACCGCAGGCGTTCCACCAGGGCTGTCTTGTTCCGGGCCGGAAAAATCCAGCCGGTGACATCGGGTTCCACGAGATCGGGTCCACACCCCACCTGGTCACTGAGCAGCACCGGCACACCGCAACACATGGCTTCATTGACCCCCAATCCCCAGGTTTCATCGTGGGAGGATGGCAAAACGAACAAATCACCCAGGCGATAGACCAGCGGCATGCCGGACTGGTTTTGGAATGGCAGGAAATAAACTCTGTTGCGAACGGATTGCGCCCGGATCGACAAGGCGTCACGCAACTCTCCGTCACCCACGAACAGCAAAACGGTGTTGGCAATATCGGCTGCGAGGAACGCATCCAGGAGGAGCATGGGTTGTTTTTTTTCTTGCAATTTTCCGGCAAAGAGCAGCACCCGGCAATCGGGAGGAATGCCCAGGCTGAGTCGCCAGGCAGAGGCTTCCTGGTTCCGGACTATGGAATCCGCCGCAAAGCGGGTGTTGTCCACGACATGCGGACAAAAATGGAGCCTCTCCGGGGGTACGCCAAAACTGCGAAAATAGTCCCGATTCAGGGTGCCACAATACAGAAACCCCTGACAGCGGCGAAAGAGGATGCGCAAGACCCAGGCCCGCAACAGCTTTTTGATGCCACCCCGGGGCGAGAGCAGGTGGGAATCGCCGCGAAACAAAAGCGGCATCTTGCAGGCTGCGAGGGACCACATGGCCAACAGATGGCTTTGATGCATATAGCCATTGACCATCACCACATCCGGCTGCCAGGCCAGGACCCGTTGGACCAGATCCGGATTGATCAAACCGCGAAAATGGTGTGTGCCAGGGTGACGGGCCACATTGGGCACAAACTCCCAGGGATACCCTTCCAGCAGGGGAACATCCCAGCGAATCTGTTTTTGAAAGCCATGATCATGGAAACCTGTGATATCTCGATTGTCCCAGGTATAGAAGACCCGGATGGCCAATTCCGGATGTTCGTTCAGGACCACCCAGAGCGGGGCATGGTATTGAATGGGATGTGACACGATGATCGCAAGACGGGCGGGTTTGGAGGAGATCATGACTGTCCATTCACCCTGGAATCCGTGGACACCCTGGAATCCGTGGACACCCTGGAATCCGTGGACACCTTGGAATCCGTGGACACCTTGGAACCCTTGGACTCTCTGGTGTCCGTCAACACTTCTGAATCCGTTAGATCTGACTTATTCAGCAAGGAATCCACGGCTTTTTGGAGATTGCGGCGATATGTTTCCCAACTGTTGAGTTCTGCCTGTTGCCGGGCCATTCGACTCATTTCCGGAATTTTTTCCCGATGGCGGGAAAACCAGATCAGGTGTTCGACCAGGCCGTCCAGGTCACCACTCGGAAAGACCCTGCCGCAAGTATCGTCGAGAATATCCGGACCGCAGGTGGCATCACTGCACAGGGCGGGCAGACCACAAGCCATGGCCTCGGTGACCACCAGGCCATATCCTTCAAAAAAAGATGGAAAGACAAATACATCAGAGTCCTGGAACGCAGCCCGCAATCCATCAGCCGCCAGATGACCGAGAAAACGTACTCCATGGGGCAACTCTTTTTTCCATCTGTCTGCCACAGCCCAACTCCCTGCCAGCACGAGTTCGGCATCCGGCAGGGCCGCTTTTTTCCAGGCGTTGAGCAGGAGCGGGATTCCTTTGCGGATGGAAATATGCCCCGCATAGATGAAGCGCAGGGGACGCTTGAGAGTTGCATGGGTGGTTTTGGGGAGCCATTGGTTGGTATCCACGCCATAGGGAACCACGATCACTTTTTTGTCGGCGTGCTGGAGGATGGTTTGTTTGGCAAAGGAGGATGCGGTCAGCACCAGATCGGCCAACTCCATTTCCTGGCGTTTCTGGTCTGGGCGCACGAAGCGATTTTGCACGATGCCACCCGAGGGGATCCACTCCGCATAATCGGCATGGAGTTGTCGGGAGATCACTTCCCAGGCCGGATAGTAGCCGATGGGCATGTCATACAGGCAGGGTTTGCCCTGGGCACGGGCTGCCTGAAAGCCTCCCAGGGCGCAATCTTCGAAGCTGTGAACCGCATCGGCTTGTGAACAATGGCGGGCCAGGGTCGCCATCAACCAATCGTTGGCCTGATAGGCCATGGCCTCATCGACATCCGACAAACCAAAACGGCTGGCCAGCAGGCGCCGGGCCATGCGTTGCCACTCTCCTGCCGGATTCTGGATGATGCGTGCCTGATCCAGGGGAGGAAACCGGCGGCGGCGCACACGCCGGGTCAGTTCATGCAGGCCGGGAAGTCGTTCCAGCCAAGCCATTTCCCGGGCCGTAGGCAGCCAGGCAACACAGAAAGCCAACAAACGGCCCCGTTCAAAATGGGCCAGTGCGGCATGGTGGGAATTGGGATTGCCGCTTGGATGACCGAAAAGAATTTTCACGTCCCGTCCCCACCTGATGTTTCAGATGTCACTCTGCCTGGAACCCGTTGCGGGGAAAAAATTTTCCCCTGAAAAACGCGGTTTGCAGGCCACAAGGCAGATGGAGTACGCCGGCCATCCGGTCAGGTAATCCAGAACCGGATCCAGCAAGGGTGGTAAAATCCGCAGAGGCAGCGTCACGCCCCAGGCCAGCAGGGGATGGATGCGTATCAACTTCCGTATGGCCCAGGTCAATTTTTGACTCAGGAAACCGCTGCAATAGGAGATTTCCTCCAGGAGCAATCCGGCATCCTGGCACAATTCGGTCAACATGGCCGGCGAATATCCCCGGCGGACATGCCACCCATCTTCGACGACACTGAACGGGCCATCATCACTGGGCGTGATGGCGCGATAATACAGATACGGTGTGGTCAGGAGCAGACGACCGCCGGGTTTGAGACAAGCCACGATGGCATGCAGGAGGCGGCGATCATCCAGGACGTGTTCGATGGCCTCCAGGCAGATGGCCGTATCGAATTGCTGGTGCAAATCGCTTCTCTCGGCAAGATTGCGAATATCCTGGATTTCAAAACTGGCCCCTGAAATCTGGCAGAGGGCGGCCCGTTCGCTGGCCAGATCCCGATTGCGTTGATCCCAACTCAGTCCCAGGGCCAGGTAGCCACGGCGGGCAGCCCCCATGCTGAACACCCCGTTGCCACACCCCACATCGATGAGACGCGACCTTTCGGTACTCCTGGGCAGATGCCGCCGTACCCACCGCCAGCGATCCAAAACCAGGGTGTCGCCATGAACCAGGAGGGCCGGAAATCCGAAAACGCGGACCAAAAGGGATTTATCCACAATCCATCAGCCTTGTTCCATGGAGGGCCAGCACCCGCTTTCCATCATTTTGTCTACATCACCTGAAACAGAAATTCATTTCTGCTTGCTGGACACAAATGACTTCAACCCATACCCGCTTCCCAATCCGCCGAGAAACGTCACGACATATCTCAGGGTTTCTTTATAGAGTTCTGCATCATGATTAACCAAAAAATATGTGGTCCATAAAAATACGACACCCACAATCAATACATGAAACGAAAAATATCTCCTTATGGACAGAGATTCCTTATGGGCCAGATTTAATTCCGAGTGGGAAATATCAAGAATTTTGTTGATATGTTCCGGATTGATTTGTTCATAAATCGGATTTGAAATATCTCCCGAAAAATTTGCCGAAGACGCCTGAATAATCAACTGAGTGATTGCCTCTTTTGCTTCTGGAGGGAGATCAACGGTACTGAGAACAGAATCGCCCAATACGCCAGGAGACCTGGAAATGGCAGCACTCCCCTTTTCATCCTCGTTTTTCGACGAATCCGTCAGGATATTTTTCTCTTCCGTCATAACATTCGGTTCACAATGGCATCGGCACTCAAATTTTTCCTGATAAAATCATTCACCCTCGATTCAATGTTTCCAGCAACATAGAAGGAACTGACGTACACGACAATTTTCGAAAAATCGCGTTCGGATATACCGTATTTCTCTTTGATCACGAGTAAACTCCTGATAAGCTCGGAGAGCTTTGCAGGTTCAGCCTTACCATTCGGAAAGCCACCCCCCCTCCATCCATGAGTATCAGAACCCATTTTTCTGTAAAAATTTTGACGCATGTTCGACACCTGCCAACAGAAAAAGAGTACTCCAAACCACAACCTCACGGAGTTGATGCTACTGGAGACATGGCACCCTGTCAATCAAATAAACCCGAACGCTATCACCCAAAAACGGACTCTTGCCTGGTTGACCACTCCTGACCCTTTTTCTCGGAACGTCGCACGAGCGCAAGCCATTGTCGGACAGTATCGGCTTGCATGCCCAGATCCCGGGCCATGGTTTCGATATGGTATTCTGTGGTCAGGAAGCGACCGCCACGCAGGGCGATGCGCAAAAAGGCTGCCTGATCGACTGCCATCATTCACCTCCTTGTGAATGTGCGTGTTGAGGACAATCGATATTCAAGCAATATTTATACCATTATAAGCTTTTATCTCCGTTTCTGTCCATATCGACCAATCCCGAATCTACAGGCGTTTCATACGGAAAATTGTCGTTCCAGATGGAGCATGACGAGGCGGGAACCCTGCGGGGCAAGGCGAACCTCCATGCCCTGCGGACGAAAGCCAAGCTCATGATACAGGAGAAGAGCGGGCGTATTGTCGCTGAAACAGGAGAGGCGGATCAGGGGAACCTGATGGCGTTCCCGGGCGATACGAATCATCCCCTCTACCAGAAAACGACCCGCCCCCCGACCACGACAGGTACGATCCACAATGACGTGACCGATGAAACACTCTTTTCCGGGTTGCAGATCGTAAATATCCGCATATCCGGTAGGCTGGTCATCCCATAAAAGCAGGGTCTGGTCTGAACGGTGTCGAAAAGGACCCTCGACCATTTGTTCAGGGGTCAACGGATGGTGTGCCTGGGGAAAAAAACGAAACAATTCCATCGGATCCGGTGAAAAATCACAGATGGCTGGAATATCATCCCGGGTCGCATGTCTGAGGGTAAACACCGCTGCATGATCCTGTTGGGTGAAGGGAAAGACCAAGGGAGAGGATAATTCAAACTTTCCAGGTCGCAAGGCCTTTTTCCCCCATGTCAAATCCTTGGCCAGGTCCATTTTTTGTTTGATTATTTTTCATCAATGTTATCATTATGTTGCATACACACACCGCATGGTGACGCCAAAAAAATGGCAAAAAAGGCGTGACAAGGAGTCCAGATTGCCATATACTCGCTTTCTGAGGGGGTCAATTATTTTGCAGGGTGCGATACCCGCCATCTCCCCCCTCCTCCTCCTTTCAGGATGAATGGAAAGCAGTCACGTCCGCTCCTGGTGGAAAGTCGAATACGGTCAAGAGTTGCAAGCCATCCATGAGGCACACCATGAAACACAATCGAAATTCATTTCTGGCCGCCTGCGCCCTGGTAACCGGGGTCATGTTCGCCATTTCTGGACCTTTGGCTGCCCAGGACGGTGTCAATCAGGGAAGCCCTGCATTCCAGGCTGGCGTTGATCCAGGCCCCCCTGCGCTCCTGAACCCGGATTACACTCACAGCTCTTTGGCAATCACGGCAGGTTCCGATGCCAACAAGGAAAATTGGATTCTCAACCCCTATTTTGCCCACAAGGTTGCCGACCCCCTCCTCCCCAATGCCGACGGAACCTTTTCTCTGGCCCATCCGGAACGAGGGCCTCTGTCGGAGTATGCCTTCGGCCTCAATCTGACGACCTTGTCGAACCAGAATCCGTGGAACATCAACGGCAAAATTTCCTATCAGACCAGTTCTGACCGGAGTATTGGCAACGACCGGGTGGCCGAAAATGTTTTCCGGCATGTTTCCAGTACATTGGCAGCGGGGTATGCCTTCCATGACTGGGAACCTTACCTGGCTTTGACCCTCGATAAAAAAATGGCCACCGAAGAGTCTGTGCCATTCAGTCTCGCGCCCAGCAGTGGCAACCTGGCGCTGGGTGCCCGCTTCGACATTTCACACGCTCTGACCGGTGAAGTGACGACGCGCTCCTTTTTGATGCAAAATCAGATTGAGGAGCGCAATATTCTGGGCAATATCCGCATGTCGTTCTGAGAGGCTGTCTATTAACTTTCGGATAAAAAAAATTGGAAAGAAAGATTTTATTGGGGCTACGCCCCAAACCCCGCCAAGAGGAAGGGCAGAGCCGCTTCCTCCTGGACCTCCATCCCAGTTTTTCATTCGTTTTGTTGAAATCAACATGTTATTAGACAGCCTCTGATGGGAATGGAACATGAAAGGCAGATCATCTGTCTTTATGGAAGCTTCATGTTTTCTGCCAGAACACGGGCCATAAGCCTGTATCCTTCCTGACTGAGATGGGTGTCGTTTGGACGATACAGATCCATGATTTCCGGCAATAAACCCCGAAAATAAGTCAACAGATTGACCGCTGACAAACCCGCCGTGAACGTTTCCTGGAATACATCGAATACTTCCGGCAAGGGAGCGCCATTTTCCATATACTGTTTATAGACATTTGATTTGTCTGGCACCACGACCAAAACAAACTCAATATTTTTGGCACGAAACTGCGCCTGCAACTGGCGCAGATTGGTAATTGACTGTTGCATATCCGAAACACTCCACCTGGATTTGGCGTCGTGTTCATCGAGATGCAACATCCGGTCAGATCGACGATTGGAAAACAAGTCACTTCTCTTGAGTGGAACGTTGACAACGATCCCCGACACCAACAGGCTATTGGTCCGGGTCATCCGAATGGTATTTCTGAGCGTATGGTAAAGGTACTGCGGGGAAAGTGAATATACGCGCCTGTTTTCTGGCAAATCCATCTTTGTCAACAAGGATGTTCTGGAATGGGCCGAATGAACCGGTTGAGGTATAAAAGTCCGACAGGGAATGATCCTGGAAAAAGTCATGAACTGTCGTTCGATGACCTCCATAATCACTAATTTGACTGTTGCATGCTTTATATTTAACAACCATTGTACCCAATTATCAACACATCCAGACCTGGTATATTCGTAGGTCTGAATGCTTTTATTCAATATGGCTGACAATTCTGATTGCCAGTATGTATCGATACTGAAAGAATCTCCCAGGACCATAATGTCAGATTGCGCTGGTGGATTATAATCATTTATAATAGAAACAGGACGTTGCGATTTATTCAAGCCGAAATCTCTTTCCGCCCAATACCCCATACGGGTCAAATCTCCTTCAACGGGACCCAGATATAAAGAGACAGGAAAAAATATAAATAACAAACCTGCCACGGTTGAAAAATACCATAACAAGTAGCTCTTGTGACTCATTCTGTGCATTATATTCATAATTTTATCGGAATCCACTCCAGATATTTCAAAAAGCAAGGAAATTGAGAAAAACAGGTTACAGATATATATTTCTAAAAAAGCAAATCCATGAAAGAAGAGATTGACAATAAAATATTTTAAAACCGCCGTGATTTAAAATTGATAATACAAAAATTGACTTATTTTATTCAAACCGATCAACACATAAAAAAACACAACACCCATGAGAACAGCGTAAAACACATTCGGCGACCATGAAGACCCTGATGTCAAGTTCATTCTGGAACAACGACGTTCGACCAGGGACATCCATTCCTGGGTGTTGGGCAAGGCGAAGGTAACAAGGCATGCAGCACCTGACAAGAGCAGAAATCCAGAAAAATCACGCAACCCCGGCACACCGGCAAAGGCACCATCGTATTGAATGGTTGGATGGTGAGAAGACAACATGGACAGCAGGGGATTTAGAACGACGGCCACACCGGGAGGCAGAGTGATGCCATGAATGCCCACCATGCCTTGCAAGATCACGCTGGCTGAAGTGAGATTGTCAGCCCGAAACAACACCCACGCACAAACCACCGCCAGGAAGGTCAAACCCGTGGCAACGACACGAGAAAATCCTGAAGGGTCAACGACCGGAAGAATGCCCAGACGTTCCCTGACCCCATGCCAGGCATGATTGATGACCAGATAGAGGCCATGCAATCCCCCCCAGGCAACAAAATTCCAACTGGCACCATGCCAAAGTCCCCCCAAGAGCATGGTCAGCATGAGATTGATGTGGCGACGCATCCTGCCCTGCCGGTTGCCACCCAGGGGAATATACAGGTAATCCCGCAAAAAATTGGACAGGGTGATGTGCCAGCGTCGCCAGAATTCAATGATATTGACCGCCTTGTAAGGCGAGGCAAAATTGATGGGAAGATCCACCCCGAACAGACGGGAAATACCGATGGCCATGTCGGAATATCCTGAAAAATCAAAATAAAGTTGCAGGGTGAAAGAGATGGCCGCACACCAGGAGGCAATCAACATCGGCTCAAAGCCCCGGTCTGCCGCCTGAAAAACCGGCGTGACATAGCTTCCCAGAGGATCGGCCAGAAAGACCTTCTTCGCCAGACCGATGGTAAAAATCGTCATGCCTGTTGAAATGTTTTCCAATTGCAAACGATAAGTCTTTCTGTCTGCAAATTGCGGCATCACCTGTTTGTGATGCAGGACCGGTCCGGCGATCAGGTGTGGAAAATAGACCACAAAAAGGAGATAGTAAATAAAATTGTACTCCCTGGCAATGCCACGATACACATCAACCAGAAAGGCTGTCTGTGTAAAAGTGAAAAAAGAGATCCCAAGTGGCAGGATGACATGTGCAAAGGGTATCTGCCATCCCGTGACACTGTTCAGGGTATCGATAAAAAAATTGACATATTTAAAATAACACAGAATGACAATATTGAAACTGATTGACCCTGCCAGAAATGTTTTTTTCCATTTGCTTTTATTTTCGACGGCAGATGACAGAATTTTTGCAAAATAAAAATTGGCTATGATTGAAAAAAGCAGAAGAATAACAAAGGAGGCATTCCACCACCCATAAAAAAACAGCGAAACCAACCCAAGCCAAAGTACCGCCATCGATTGGGAATATTTTCCTGCCAAATAGAATCCAAAGAACGCAACGGGGAGAAAAAGAAAAATGAAACCGAACGAGTTGAAAAGCACCGAGTCATACTCCCAGGAACCCGTCAATCCACCCCAATGGTCTTTGCCTTCATCTATTTGTTGACCGGTCGATGCTACGTCAACCTGGCATGGAAATCAAGGCAACAAGGCAAACAAGAGAGTCAGGGTGACTGATCTGCCGAAGAGTCAGGGTGGCTGATCTGCCGAGATCTTCTGCACCGATGTCTGCAAACCTGACCCATGGAGAGTCCACAAGGACGATTCATCTATTTTTTTGAAATGAGAAGCGATTTTCGCCGCATATCTCTCCCGGATACCGGCAGAGAAACCGTCATGCCATTTTGGAATCATCAAGAGATCCACATCGTCGAGAGACTTGTGCAAATTTGGCCGGGTGGTCTGTCGCAACTGGCCATCGTCCCACAGCAGAATCATATAGAAGAATGTTCCCCAACGGGGAGGCGGCAGACGCAAGGCAAACGGAAACGAATTGTGAAAGTCCAACGCCAAAATACGGCTGGTTGGCGTGATGTGTTTTTTCAGCAACGCCAAACCATCACGGACGGTGGCAGCATAATCATATTCGTTCGATGCCTGTGTGTAGGATTTTTTGGGGAGCAGCAGCGTTGCAAAGGATTCTGTCTGTATTCTGGCCATTGCCGGTTGCTTTGCGGCCTCATGAGTATGCCAGTTGAAGGCGTAGACAATACCCAGAATGTTGGGCAACAAAAATATTCTTGCAATAAAATACGTCCCGAAGCCAATGGCCAACAGGTGGGGAAATACTTTTATCTGCTGTTGATCCCGGGTCAAGGATAAGCAATCCCGCCGCAAGAGTTCCCATGTCATGAGCGTGGCCACGCCAACAAGAGGCAGTGTCCTTGCTTTGATGGACAGCTCACCGGTGATGAAACTGTACATGTCAACCATGGAAGCCACAAAACAATCCACGCCAGCCACCAGAAAAATTGCCAGGGCAAGCCGGATTTTTTCTTTGCCCAACTGATGCAAGACAAATTTCCGTGGAGTACCAGATTGACCCATGAGAAGCATGAACAGTAAAACAACAAACCAGTCGAAATTATGCACAAAAATCTTGATTGTTGTACCCAACACGAGACCGGTTGACTGGCTGCTGCCCATGACAGCCTTCAGGTCCAGGAGGTATTGATCCAGGCGCATCCCCAACAGCAGCCAAGCCAAAGCCCAGAAGATGAGAAACGCTGCCAACAGCGTCAAAGGGGCCATATGGCGGAATCCGAAGAGAATCATGCCTCCCAGCACCAGAACGAAACCACCCAACATGAAATTGAGTTTGATGGACATGAGGATCGCCAACAGCGTCCCGACTGAGATGGCCATCAGATGCCTGCCGGCGGGCGTGACGGGAGTGGTCAGAGGGACCATGACCTGAATGGCCAGCAGGCACAAAAACGACCAGCCGAACCAGTTGTATTGCCCAACATAGGAAGTATGTTTGAACGAGGGTTCCCCAGGCACCAATACGGCCAGGGCTGCCATCAGCACGAGCCATACAAAAACCAGGGTCGCCAGGGCAGAAAAACGCCGACTGGCAAGGATCCAGCCCCAAAGGCCAGAAACTCCCGCCACGATCACAGCCGCAACCGGAAGAGCTGACACCGAGTCATGGGTCAGCCACATGCCCAGGGCCAACAAACCGCCATAGAGGCCACCTTGATAAGAAAAATAATCACCGTGTGGTATTTGTCCATTGCGGATGCGCCAGCCTTCATCGAGAAAGACAGCGACCTCGTGAAATGAACGCCATTGGACGGCGGGTCCCATACTCAAGACGATGTATCCCAGAATACCCCCGGAGAGGAGCAACAAAAACAGCCCAAGCAGGTGTGCCCCACGGCCATCTGCATGGCAGACCCGCAAAGCGTGCGCACACCAGCCAGGAGCAACACCGGAGGTGTCGCTGCCAGGAACCAGACAATCCCCCTCCACGGTTGCGGATTCATGAGGTGTCACGAATAATCCCCTCATTCGTCTTTCAAAGTCGGCCTCGGTCGGCTGACCAGATGGGTGCTACCCTGCCCCTGGGAAACAGGGAGCGTGACTTGTTGACCGGGCCAAAGCTCAAGGGAATGCGGGCCGGCAGCACCACCGTGGTCGTAAAGGCGCACGACAGCCCGCTCGCCAAGACGCAGACCGGACCAGATCAAACCGGACTCCTGTGGACCTGGATAGGCGTAGTTCAACACTTCACCCCGATCGAGAAACTCCTTGTGGGCCAGCATTTCATCGTAGATGCGGGTGGCATCGACCACCTCGGCAATGGCCATGTCACGAAAACCGGCATGCACGGGGTTGAATACCTGCATGGCATCCACTCCCCGCAACCACAAGTGCCGCAGGGCTTCTCGATAGGCTTCCCGGCTCATGACCGGAATTTTTTGTTTGGGATGATCCGGAACCCAGCGCGCCACCCAGGGAATGACTTGCAGATACGGGGCTTGCCGCTGCACATTCCAGCCATTGTCGGACACCTGCCGCAACAGGACATTCATGAACAAACGGTCCACATGTTCCTGATCCCAGGGATTGTCTTTGCGCCAACCACTGAGAAAAGCGGTATCGATGGCATAGGCCACCGGAGTGGTCGCCGTAAAGAGCGTGGGTCCCAGGGGGGGGTGAGGTTGATCATACCAGTCGAGAACGGGCCGCTCCGGCGAGGAGAGGGTGATCACCCAATTGGTGATGGAAGCCTGGGGATAGTACTCCCGCAACGGGGCCGCAACGTAAGCCGACATCAGTTGCACCCAGAACTGGCGACGAAAACGCAAAAAAGCCTCCCGGGTGGCCCAGGCATCCGGAGGCAACAGGCGACGAAACTCGGGGGTGTTTTTGACCATATCATAGGCAGCCATGCTCGGCTGTCCTTCAAAATCAAGCCAAAACCCGTCGATTTTCACTCCCGCCTGACGGAAAGCCTCCAGGGTGGTACGAAATTCCTTGGCGGCACGCGCCCACCCACTCAGGTCACCTGGTGAAAATCGGTCTTTTTGACCCTCTGTTGCCTCATACGGCCAGATTCCGCCCCGGGCTTCCAGAACAATGACCGGGGACCCGGCCTGTTGCAAGGCACGAGCGGCAGGAATTTGCCGGGTATTCAAACGGATGGTCCTGGTCACTCCCCGTTCGAGCAGCATGCGGACGGCCTCTTCCGGCAGCGGCTCATGGCCACCGGACTCCCAGAGAATCATGGGCAACCGATCCCCCCGAGGATGGGTCAGAGGCGGAATCTCTTCCCGGATGATCCGAATCCAATCCACAGGCACGGCAGACCCGGATGTCGGCTCAGGAATGAACGGCTTTTCCCCGGCTATGCCCTCCACCGGAGACAAGGCAAGACTCAGCAGAAAATAAACCAACCGCCACCCGGCACGCGCAATCACCTGGAAAAGATCCTTTTGATATCAACTGGGACTGGCTGTTTCCTTGTCATCCGGTTTCGTTTTCGGCTTCTCCTCCTCTTTTTGCTCTTTCTGCTCTTGTTTCTCCTCTTTGGCTTCCTCTTTTATTTTTTCTTCCTCTTTGTTACCCAGCTTTTCTTCAGCAGGTTCTTTTTTGGCATCGTCTTTTTTGGCATCGTCTTTCTTGGCATCGTCTTTCTTGGCGTCGTCTTTCTTGGCGTCCTGTTTCTGGTCGGTCTTCGTCTTGTCATCCGTTCTTTGCTGTTCGGCCTTGGGAATGACATCCTGAACCTGTTTGGTCGCCTTCTGGGATTCTGCTGCATCCCGGGTGGCTTGCTGCGCCGTGGTCACGGCAGCTTCTTTCGCCACGGAAGCCTGCTGCAATACCGTATTCACCTGCTGCTGGGAAACGTTTTTCATGCCCGTTTCAATACTGGCCACGGTCGTCTTGGCACCCGCTGCTGTCGAGGCTTTGACCATTTCACGTTCAGAGACAGGAACCAACTGCATGAGAACAGATGCCACCTCGGCTGCTTTTGTATTGGCAACACTGCCAACAGCCTGTCCCACCTCTTTGGCACTGTTGGCTCCGGCGACCTGGACAACCCCGGCCGCCACTGCCGATGCGGATTGACTCCCCACCTTTTGGGTGACAGCGGCGGCCACTGCCGCCGACACCGACGTGTCATTCTTTCCGATCACCTGGGCCACTGCGGCAGCCACGGCAACGGCCTGGGCATTTGTTGACGTGTTGTTCACAACCGCAGCGGCAACCTTGGATGCCTCACTTTTATTCACGACCTGAACAATGGCGGCAGCGACCTGGGGTGCGGCATTGGCGGGCAAGACAGCCGCCATGGCGGACGCTATCTGGGAAGCCTGTTGGGGAGATGCCGATGCGGCAGCCGCAGCAACACTTCCGGTTGCCTTGGCCGCTTCCGTGGCTGGCAAACCCTTCACAGCCGCCGATGCCGCCTCAGCCGCAACCGTCGGGTCGCTCTTGGCCGCTGCCGCTGTAATCACAGTGGCTGCCTCGGCATTGTTTGTAATTCCCTGTGCCGAAAGTGAACTCGTCACGATGACGGAAACGATGCTGGTTCCTGCCGTGGCTTTGTCAACCGCAGCCACGGCTGCGGCAACGACTTTCGCCACTTCTGCGGGATTGACGGCCACCTGGGCCGAACCGCTGATCACCTGTTGCGTGCCTGCGGTGGATGTGGTCTGGTTGTTCGCCTGTTGCTGGGTATTGCTCTGTTGCAAGGCAGCGGCAGCCCCTGGATTGGTCGCATTGACCTTGGCAATGAAATCCTTTTGAGCCGGGGTCATGTTGGCCGGACTGACCCCCAGAACGCCCATCTTTTGCGCCTCGACCAGGATTGTCACGGCTGCGGCCACTTCGTCCAGATTGGCCGCAGCCGCTTCCCGGATGAAGGACACGCTGTTGGCAATGGCCCTCTGCCAGAGACCTACCTTTTCCTCAAGATCACGCAACCACTGGGAGAGGTCTCCCGGCTTGGGGGCACCGAGAATTTCATCGACGGCTTCATGACCTTTGCCTGCCCCCGATTTTTGTCCTTTTTTATCCAGACCCGTTTTGGCTGGACCTGATTTTGGGATTTCCCTGGTTCCGGTTGCCGGTTTTGCTGCAACCGGCGTCCCACCCTGTTCGACAAAACCCAGCCTGTTGACCTGGGCATCGGCCAGAATTTGTTCCTTGGTCAGCGGCCTCGCCTTGGGAAGACCGACTCCGACCTCTTTCTGGATGTGCTTGACGGCCTGGAGAGCCATGGCCGGAGTGATGATTTTCGGGTCGGCTGGAGGTTTGGCCACATCGAACGCCGCACTGGACTGGCCCTGCTGCACCTTGACCTCCCCTTTTTGGGTTTTCAGGGCAACCTCGCCATTGGCCACATTGATGAAATCCGGAACGCCTTGCGCGACCACCCCCTCCACCGCCGAACCACGCACCCCCATGGTCGCGGTCGTGGTATCGATACGCACATTGGAATCCTTGACGGCAAATCCCGAGAGATACCGAAAGGCCCCGCTGACCACCTGCACAGATTTTTCTGCCCGGCTCTCTGCCGGGTTGAAGGCAAATTGATTCAGGACGATCTGACTGTCCGGACCTATGGAAAAAGTCGAGCCATCCCGGAACTGGATCACGGCCCGGGAGCCGGGACCAGTGATGATTTTTTGGCGGGGATAAACCGCATCATTGACAGCGATGGGTACCGGCTGGGCTTTCCCGTCCTGGCCCTTGACATCTTTTTCCACCTCGATGACCCGCCCCAGGTGCAACCTTTTGCCCGGTCCCGTTCCACCCGGACCGGGTTGCCCGGTCGCGCCTGTCCCCGGAGAGGTCTGGTCGGCGGCCAAAACATCCCCGCCGGCAAAGAGATGCACGGCAACCAACCCCGGCAACACGATCAATCCACACTTTTTCATGACTGTCACCTGCGTCCCTCCCCAAAATTCAGAGACCCGCCGTTGTCTACACGCAACCATGCCAAGCCAGGATACAGAAACAGCTCGATAATGTTAAGAAGTTTCTTATCGTGACAGTTCACTGGGGAACGAAACCGCTTTGTCAGACCGGTTTTTACGGTGATGACCTCCGGGAAAGGCGGCATGGGGTATGATCGATGCCTGCAACCCCATGGCCAAAAGAATCCAAAAAAAGTAGGCATTGGCTGGAATTTGAAAATTGAAATCCACCAAACCGTGCAGGGAAAGGGAGAGCGTGCCGGCCAGTGAGGCAAACAGGATTCCCCGGGCAAAGGGATCCCGGCGACGCAGATAGCGGCGAACCATGGTCCACCAGCAGGAAATAAAAGCAGCACCCAACAAACCAAAACCCAGCAACCCCTGGGCAGCCAGGATTTCAAGATAATCATTGTGGGCATGGTCGTTGAATTTTTGGATTTTTTCTGTTCGATAAATGGGAAAAATGTATTTGAAGGTGCCGCTGCCCGCGCCAAATATGGGATAATGCCCAATCATTTCAACAGTCCCGGCATGAACTTCCAAGCGTCCCGACTGCTCCATGAACGAACCCTTGAACCGTTCTGTCAAAATTCCAATGCCCATTCCCCCTCCGGCAATCAAAGACAATATCAGGATGGGAATAATGAGGCGTTTTTCCCGATTGGATTTTCGGCGCCGAAATTGTGCCAGAATGACCACCAACAGGAGAGAAACCAGCAGTGCCATGTTTCCCCCCCGGGACGTGCTTAAAAACAAGGCCAAAAACATGAGAACCAGTAATGAAGAGACCACGCCATTGCGGCTGCTGATCTTCTGAAGTGCCCATATCAGGGATTCCCTGAAGCTCCTTTGACTTTCACTGCTGCGCATCCAGCCAAGCAACAAGCCAAATCCAAGCGGAATGGCCATCTCCAACAATCCGGCAAAATGATTCCTGTTGACATACGTTCCATGGACGCTCCCCTTGCTTTCAGGAACCCACCAGGAAATATCAAAGCCGGTAAAGTACACGAACAACCCGAAAACAGCCTGAAAAATTCCACAAAAAAGAATGGTCCAGGCCAATATGCGCAAACGTTCCCGGGTTCGCGCCACCACCAACACCAGAAAAGCCGCCAAAAAATAGGTTAAATATTTCAGCCACTCCACCAGGGTGGCCGTTCTGTCAAGGGACACCACAAACGATTTGCCTTCAACACCAGTAAAATGGTTTATCTCCACTGTTGCCGGAGAAAATATTGAAAGAATGGACACATGAATGGGAACAACCTGGAGCAACGGAATCATGACCCAAACAAATAAAAGAAATACCTGGGTGAAATGTTCATGAAAAACTCTCCCGAATGACTTCTTCTCTCCAAGATGAGAAAAAAAGTACAACCCGGTTAATAAAAATGTACCCGCCTCCAGAACACTCCAGGCCCAGGGGCGATTGCTGCCCAGGGGCAGAGGTGCCCAAAAAATCAGCAGCAAGAACAGATAGAAAATCCATGATTCGAGAGAATCTTTTTTTTCAGACACAACCGAACCAACCTTCATGGACGTTCTTTCACGATTTCTTTTTCGCCAGAAGACACAATGCCAAAATATTTATCGAACTCTGCACGAAGCGTGGGCTGAAAGCGCACAAGGGGCAGAATATTGTCTTTTTTTCCATGGCGTTTCACCAATTCGAGAACCTGATGCGGAGAGTGTCCCATGACACGCAGCGCAACGTTGAGAATGTCGTTTTGCAAACGCTCTTCCAGGGAAGACCACAAGGTGAACCCCAAGCGCACCACATTCAGTTGGACACTGGGTTCCCAGGGTGCAAAAACCATGGCCCGCTCCAGGTGCAAAACCGATTCCGGCCAATGATCCCGCCCCTGGACCATGCGCACCTGGGCCAGATTGATCCAGGTATATCCCCAGGTGGGCCGCAATCTGGCGGCTGTTTCATAGCTGACCACTGCCTCCTGCAACAAGGCCGATGCCCTGACGGTGTCTTCCTTGATCTGGCGTGACCATATATATTGCAACTGTCCAAAATGCAACCAGTATTCAGCATTGCCCGGATGCAGTTCCAATGCATGTTTGCCATAGACAACGGCTTGTTTCCAGACCTTTTCCTTTTCTTCGAGGGATAATTTCGGATCCTGGATCCTGACCAACAATTTTTCCAGGGGTAAAACATAAAATTCTGCCAACCCCCAACTCCCGGCCCAGTAGGAAAGGAACAGGCACAGACCAAACAAAGCCAGAGGCAACAGGGAGACCCGCCAGACGGACAGATTCGGTTTCACAGCAAGGCTCCGGGAACGGAGGTCACCATGGCCAGAGCGCGAGAGTGGCCGACAATCCGGATCGCTTCACGGACGCCTTCCTGGAGATTGGGAGAACGCCTCTGAACGTCGTGTGCATCACTGGCGATGACATGCGCCCACTCTTTTTCCAGTAAAATTCTGGCGCAGCGCCGAACTACCGGTCCAAACTCGCCGGTAAGCGAACCAGCCGTCAATTGACTGAGACACCCCATCTCCACAAAGGGAGCCATTTTTCCCGGATTGGCCAGGACCGACCCGTTCCGCTCTGGATGGGTCAAAACGGGAACGTAATTCCGATCCAGCAACCTGCGGATGACCTTGTCACTGCCTGGCGGAATCATATCATGCGGAAATTCCAACAGGAAATAATAGCGCGGCCCAGTTTTATTCAGGGAAGGCAAGCTGCCATTTTCCGCCAAGGCCAGAAGATTCGGAGAGATGCGGACATCCGCCGCCCAGCGCACATCCAGATCAATCTGCTGTTGGCGCAAATAACCCTGGAACCAGACGGTTGCCTGTTGAATACGGGCTGGCGCGTTGTCATGGACTCCTGGGTTCATATGGGGCGTGGCCACCAGGATTTTGGTTCCCGATGCCACCGCGCACTCAGCCATGGCCAGCGATTGCCGGGGACTTTCCGGACCATCGTCCAATGACGGCAGAATATGGCAGTGGATATCGATCAATCCTGTCAAAAAATCAGCCTTTGGAGCCGTCTTTGTCATCTCCGTAGTAACCGTAACCCGTTCCGTAGCCTGTTCCATAGCCATAGCCGTAGCCATAGCCGTAGCCATAGCCGTAGCCATAGCCGTAGCGGTAGCCGCCACTGTAATACATCAACTGGCGCATATCGACACTGTTGAAGACGCACCCGACGACAGAAATCTGTGAATGGTGCAAGCGACGCAGCGCACCCATGACCACGTCACGACCGGCTTTATGGGCCTTCACCACAAAGACGACACCATCGGCCTGTTCACCCAGGATTTGTGCATCGGTGACCACCAGGGTGGGCGGCGCATCAATGATGATTCGATCATACTCCTTGCGCAATTCGGTCAACATGTCCCGCCAGCGCTTGGAAGCCAGGATTTCACTGGGAAATGGGGGTGTCGGTCCGCTGGGCAGGATATGCAAACCGAAGGTCGTTTCCACGACCTCCTTGCGTAAAATTTCCATGGAGGTCCGACGGGGATCCACAGCCTGACGCCGGTCAACACCTTGCCGCTGGTCCAATCCATCGCGGCGTTCCACGCCACGCCACTCGGATTCCGAGCCTTTCTGGCGGCGTTCCACCCCGGAGCGCTGATCCAAACCCGACCGACGCTCCTTATGGGTGCGATGTTCCTGCTGGAGATAACCAGACAGATAGCCAGTCACGCCTGCGGAACCGGTGACCGGAAAAATTTCCTTGAGGCGAGGACGCCGCAGATCGGCTTCCAGCAGCAAGACCCGGTCACCAGCCTGATTGAAGGCTTGGGCCAGGTTGATGGCCACGGTGGTCTTCCCCTCTTCGGGCAACGCGGAAGTCACCATGATGATCTGCATGGGACGATCGATATCCGCAAACAGCAGGCCGGTGCGCAGACTGCGTACCGCCTCCGAATAGTTGGACTTGGGATGCCTGGACTGCATCTCTTCCGGAGGTGTGGGATCGCGCCGCCGCAAGTGCAACAGGGGAAGGGTTGCAAACAGGGGCAGGCCGCTCATCATTTCCAGCTCTTCGGGCGTTTTCAAGGTACTGTCGGAAAATTCCAGGAGGAACGCCAGGCCCAGACCCGTTACCAATCCCACAAATGTCCACAGCATCAGGGTACGGTTTTTATTGGGCCAGAAGATTCCCCCGGGAGGTCTGGATGACTCCAGAAGACGGGCATTGGCCGTTTGCATCCCTTCACTGAGACCGGTCTCCTTGAAACGTTTCAAAAACATGTCATAAAGCTGGCGATTGGCGGCCACTTCCCGCTCCAGCTTGTTCATCTGGTAGGTTTTTTTCTGGATTTGCTGAACCTGTCCCCGCTGGGATTCCAGTTCTCTTGCCAGACGACTCGCCTGGGCGTCGGCCACGGTGTATTCATGTTTGACGATGGCCACCAGACGCTCGACTTCCTGCCTGACCTTGCGATCAATCTCCTCCAGTTCCTTCTGTGTCCGAATGATGCGGGGATGTTTGGGACCATAGCGGTCGGAGAGTTCGGTCAGGCTCTGCTCGATTTTGCCTTTTTCTTTTTTCAGCTCAAGAAGCTGTAGACTGTCTGAAAAAGGAAGCTGGGAAATATCCCCCTTGTATCCCTTCAACATGCCCGCCAGTCGCTCATATTTGGTCTGGGCCGCCCCGGCCTCTGCACGTACCTGGGCCAACTGGGTATTGATCCCATCCATTTGCTGACGGTCCATGCTCTGTGCTGCCTGGGAATCCAGCAAACCCGTTGTTTCCCGGTAGACCTGCAAATCTTTTTCGGATTTTTCCAGGGACTTGCGCAAATTTTCCAGTCGGCTCATCAACCAATTGGCAGCATGCTGCGTCACCTGGAGTTTGGCTTCCATTTCCTGGTCGATGAAGACCTGGATGATCGTATTGGCGACTCGTGCTGCAAGTTTCGGATCTTCAGCCACAAAGTAGACTTTAATGATTTCACTGCGACCAACGGTTCCGACGCTGATCCGTCCCTGGACCATATCCACGACCTGTTGCACGCGCTGGGGATCGGGTTTTCCATCGTCCACGACCGGTTCGTCAGAATCTTGACGAACCGGATCTCCTCCCAACAACTGGGACAGGGATTCGGGCAACAACGAGCTGAAGGACCAGCCACGCCGTTTGGAAAGCACTCTGGGATCAAACTCGGGCACCAGATCCAGCCGCTCGCGGCGCACCACTTCTTCGGCCAATTTTCGATTCTTGATCAGCTCCATCTGGGTCTGCATATACCCGGACTGACCGGCATTGGACTGATAGACATCGTCGAAGGCGATCAATTTGACCGTTTTTTGTTCGATGACCATGCTGGCTTCAGCCTGGTACAGGGGTACCAGGGACCACAGGTAGACCTGGGTCGGCATGACGAAGAGAAAAACGACGCTGATGATCTGCCACTTTCGTCGCAACATCAGCAGCAGAAAGAAGCGCAACGAATAGCTGGGACCCTCGATCTCGGACGGCCCATGTTCGGCATAGGGGGCACGCACCTGAGCGGAGGCATGACGCACCCTGCCGGAGTCCAACCCCTCTTCAGCCTTGACAATCGTGGCATCAGCCATGCGGAAACCTCACCAGAAACCTTCCGGAACTGTCAATATGTCATCCGGATAGACTGGATCATCCAGGCGTATGCTGAATTCCTTATGGCTGGGATCGTTGCCACGAATGACGGTAATTTTCTTGTCGGCGGCCCGCTCGGAAAACCCGCCAGCCAGGGTCACGGCCTTGCGAACCGTCAAGCCGGGCTGGAAGGGAAAGCCACCGGGACTTTTCACTTCGCCATTGATAAAATACATTCGAAAATCAGTGATGGAAACGTTTACCACGGGATTGCGCAGGTATCCGTCTGCCAGCCGGCTGCGCAACAATTTCTCTACGTCCTTGACCGTCAAACCCGATACGGTAACATCTCCCAGAAAGGAGAAGGAGATCTTGCCATTCGGTCCGACCTTGTGCATGCCGGACAGGTCCGGTTCCTCGTTGACGGAAATCTGGATTTTGTCGCCCGGTCCCAGTCTGTACTGGGATCGCAGATGCGACTCCTCGGCCGCAGACGCAACACCATGAAACAGAAACAGGAGCAGTGCCACCATCAGCCAGGAAAAAACCCCCGACCGCCAGCGACACCAGGATCTGCTTTGTTGTCTCATCTATCGGTTCTCCACATCCGTGAGCTTGAGACCCTCGGTGTCCGATTACAGACCACCGGTCAAGGAGATCATCACTTCATTGCTGTCATATTCCGAATTCGGTTGGTTTGATTTTTGGCTGGTCCGACCAAAATTTGAACTCATCGTCAACCAACGGGGGAAAGCATACTCCAACCCAACCCCACCTTTCCAGATTTCATTTTCCAGACCGGAGCTGTAATCATTCGTGGTATGGTCCAGATTGGATTTGAAGGTCAGGAAGGATCGCAATTTATGGGACAAGCCCACCCCGGCCATGGTTGTCACGTAATAGTCGGCAACCAACCCACCCTCGGCAAAGGCACGGTTGGCGTTCAGGTTCAATGAGGTTCTGGCAAGCGGCTTCCAGGAAACAGACCCTCCAAAGGTCATCGCACTGCTGTTTTCCGCTGCTGAATTCTCGGGTTCCTTCAAAGCGTAACCAACTCTCAAGTCACCTTGAGTCTTGGCTGTACCGGTCCAGTTCACGCCAACATTGACGGTCTTCTCCTGACTGTCTCTTCGCAAGGCAGGATTGTCGTAAACAATGCCCTTCCAACCCAGGCCTGTCGCAAGAGATGTCCGAGGAGCCATGGCAAACATGAGCGTCAGAGCCGCCTTGTTCCAATAATTGCCAACTTCCTGCTTCTCGTCAATCTGATGTGATAATTCCAGTTGGGTACGGAAACGGTTCTGCGTGTATTGGGCAGAACCATCGATGCCGTAATGTTTCCAGCGACGCGGCTTATCCTGGGCACCAATCTGACCCACATCGGGCGCACCACGACTCTCGTGATTGAAGGAAACCTCGGATTTCAAGCCCAGATCCAGATGCCGATTGGCCGAATATTTGACATCCATGGACACATTATGATCTTCAAAATCCTCGGTGGAGCGACTCTCGTAACGAACGATGCTGCTGGAGACACCGGCCTGGAAGGCAAGCTTCTTCCAATGCGTGGAAAACTGAACAACTGGTTGGATATTCAGAATTTTCTCACCAACCTTCTGCCTGCTTTTGAAGACGTTGTCATCATACTGGGAGGAGATGGTCAGCGAGGGTTTCACCCGAAAAATTCCCACCGGAATCCCACGCGCCCCATCCGCCGCACCCAGGTAGCCAAGCGATCCACACATGGTCAACAAAATGGCAATCACCCCGGCAGCCCACAGCCGAGTTGCAATCGGCAGGCTCTCGGATTGACGGAACTCCTCCCCCGTCTCGGGTATGATTGTCCCTGTTCTTGACATGGCTACTTTCGCCAAACCATTGACGAACTTCTGATGAAGTTTATATTCACCAATAAGTTCATTGTCTTACCGAACATTTTCCGTCTCACGATCCGCCAATACTCCGCACTGCATGGCGCTGAACATCAAGACGGTATGAAGGAGATGCAAGCTCTGGACCATAAAAAAACATCGACTTTCGCTCCAAACCCCACTCCCAACGCTCTCGAACGCCAAATCAGCCGTACAAAACCTTCTCCTCACATTGACAGCCAACCGGGTCTCATGCATAATGCCGGCCATGAAAGCCATGCTGCTCGATTCATATGGTGGATCTGCCACTTTCCGTCAGGCAGAGGTCGCCAAACCCCGGCTCCAACCAGGACATCTGCTCCTGCGTGTCGTCGCCACCAGTGTCAATCCCATTGACGTAAAAATTCGTACCCTGGGACTTCCTCTCTCCCCGGATCTGCCGGCCATCCTCCATGGCGATGTGGCTGGAATCGTCGAGGAAGTGGGCGTGGGTGTCAGCGGTTTCAGGTCCGGAGACGAGGTGTTCGGCTGCGTGGGAGGCGTTAAAGGCAGCGGCGGTGCCCTGGCCGAATATATCCTCGCCGATGCCCGCCTGGTGGCACATCGCCCGGCTTCCCTCTCCCTGGTGGAGTGTGCGGCCCTGCCGTTGGTGACCCTGACCGCCTGGGAAGGCATCATGGATCGGGCCACCATCCGCCCCGGCGATCCGGTCCTGATCCATGCCGGAACCGGCGGTGTCGGTCACATTGCCTTGCAGTTGGCCCGTCTGCGCGGGGCTGTCGTCACCACCACCGTCTCCTCCCCGGAAAAAGCCCGCATTGCCAAAGATCTGGGGGCCGATCACACCATCGACTACCGCTCAATCCCCGCCGCAGAGCTTGGACAGCACGCTCCGCAGGGGCAGGGTTTCGCTCTGATCTTCGATACCGTGGGTACGCAAACCCTGGATGCCTCGTTTCAGGCAGTACGCCTCGGCGGAACGGTTGTCACCTGCGTGGCCCGTTCCACCCATGATCTCTCCCCCCTGCATGCCAAAGGCATCACCCTGCACGTCGTTTTCATGCTCCTGCCCCTGCTCACCGGTCACGGACGTTCCCATCATGGCCATATTCTGCGCCGCACAGCCGCCTTGGTTGATGCCGGTCGTTTGCGCCCTCTGCTTCACCCCCGACAATTCTCCCTGGCTGAAGCCCAACAGGCGCATGCCGTGGTCGCCGATGGCAAAGCTCTCGGAAAGGTTCTCATCCGGGTTTAAGCTCCTCTGATCTGCCTTCCTGCTCCAGGCCTCTTGCAGATTTCCTCCAGAAAGATGTTCTTCCGAGTTTGGCCTCTTCCGAATCTGCCCCCTTGCTTCAGGTACCTTGCAGATTCCGGTTCGCTTCCGTCTGTCTCCCTGCTTCAGGTGCCTTGCAGATTCCGGTTCGATTCCTGTTGCCATAAGATATTATTGGCATCTTTTTTGCTTAAAATTTTATTCGATATTTTTGTGCAGGATTCTCCGGGCATTGTTGATTCCAAGCCAATAAACACATAAAACGATGGCCAATCGCCATCTTCAGGGAGATCATCTCATGGGTAGACAAGACTCGAAAATTGCCGATGCGATCCTGTTGCTGGCCAAGGATCTGTCCGATCCGCAAATCCTGCTGGCCAACCTTTCTCCTCGGGAACGTCTGCAACTGAGTCAGGGACTCGGCGATGCCTTCAACACCCTGGATCGGATTGACCAGGCATTTGCCGATTTTGAAGAACAGGGACACGGGCGCATGCTCCAGGACGGTTTCCACCTGCCGCTCTTTGACGGACAAAAAAGTCGCCATGGCGTGGAAGAAAATTCGGACTGGGCGTAGTTCCCTCTTTTATTTTGCCTGACAAGTCTCTATCCTTGGTGAGGCTCCATTTGTCGCTCGGGGGGGTCATACCTGGGCTTGGCGCGTACAACACATGGTTGTCATAACCTGGCCTGGCATCAACCAAGGAGAGACTGGCATGGCAAAAATCACCCTCAAGGGCAACCCCATCAACACCTGCGGTACCCTTCCCGCCGTAGGTACCAAGGCACCGGATTTCGTTTTGACCAAAACCGATCTGTCGGATGTATCCCTGAAAGATTTCAGCGGAAAAACTTTAGTGCTAAATATTTTCCCCAGCATCGATACCGCAGTCTGCGCCACTTCGGTTCGCCGCTTCAATGCCGAAGCCGATAAAATGCCCAATACGGTGGTCTTGTGCGTCTCTTTGGATCTGCCATTCGCACATGGCCGTTTTTGTGGTGCTGAGGGTTTACAAAAGGTCATTCCCGCCACGGAACTGCGGCAACGGGGTTTTGGTGAGGCGTATGGTGTTCGTATTGTCGATGGACCTTTGGCGGGTCTTCTGGCACGGGCGGTTGTGGTGATCGATCCCCAGGGTAAGGTCAAATACGCCGAGCAGGTTCCTGAAATTGTCCAGGAACCCAATTACGAAAAGGCCACGAAGGCTCTTTGATCCAGTAACCTGGTCCTGTTTCCAATCACTCTCCGGCATGCCTCTCCACGGATCGGCCAAAGTACCGTGATTTGCATCTGCTTTGCCGAAAGTGGAGAGGCGACTTTCTTCCTGCCACGAAGTTTCAGAAAATTCCCTGCCTGGTCATGATTTCTCTTTGGACTGCCGAGAGATTCTGGAACAGGGAGCGGTATTTTTGCAACACTGTCCGTCTCAACCCAAAAACCTTTTCCTTGTTTTCCAACTGTTTTTGAACACGTTCCAGGTAAGAGTTCAGAGATTCCTGGGAAGCATCGTTAAACAACCGACTACGGGTGGAAAACAGATCAGAGACGGCATCGGCATAGGCCTGCCAATCTTTTTCCTGGACGGATGTAATTTCCAGGCTTTGTTTCAGGGCATCCAGTTTAGGTCCCATGGCTTCGGGTGCCATGTTCTGGATCGCACCACCTGAGCATCCCTGTTTACAGCACCCCTGGTGCATCATCCCGCCAGAATGGGAAGATCCGGTCATCATCCCGGATTCACCTTCCTGCATTTCGGAACCCTGGGAAGTGGCAGTCATGCCGGACTCATCTTCCTGAGTCTCAGAACCTTGGGAACCACCCATCATACCAAAACAGCCGCGATTTCCTCCTCCCGGGCCATGCATCATTCCAGGCCCACCAGGACCACCGGAGCCACCCATCACCCCGGGGCCACCGGGGCCACCCATCATGCCGGGTCCACCGTTCATCATGCCGGGTCCACCGGGGCCACCCATCATCCCGGGTCCACCGGGGCCACCCATCATCCCGGGTCCACCGTTCATCATGCCGGGTCCACCAGGGCCACCCATCATCCCGGGTCCACCATATCCATTCATGACACCATATCTGCCAGGTCCACCCATCATTCTGGAACCAGTGGCACCCGGTCTTCCCATCATCCCCAAGTTTCCAAACCTACCCATTCCTCCAGGTCCACCAGGACCATTCATCATCCCGGCTCCACCAGGACCATTCATCATCCCAGGTCCGCCAGGACCGTTCATCATCCCGGGGCCGCCGCCAGGACCGTTCATCATCCCAGGTCCGCCAGGACCGTTCATCATCCCAGGTCCGCCAGGACCGTTCATCATCCCGGGGCCGCCGCCAGGAC
>JADGCO010000033.1 GCA_015228935.1 Magnetococcales bacterium
GACCTGCCAGGGAGCCAGCCCCCTGGACCCCGTTTTCGCCAAGCCCCTGCCCATGACCGAAACGATGAACATGTCCCATATTTCTGTTGATAAACCATGATGGAGATTTTATGCATCCAGACAAGATGACCAATAAAAAAGTGGCCATTTGGGGTATGGGTCAGGAAGGGCGCAGCGTCTTTGCAAGACTGAAAAATAATCCTTTGGAAGAACTTCTCTGTGTGGATGATTCATGCAGTGGACACAACATGATATCCACCGAACAGATGAAAGACAAAATAGAAAAAGGAAATCTCGATGTCATCATAAAAAGTCCCGGAATCTCTCTCTATGATCCGATCATCGACCTGGCCAGAAAGCGTGGCGTGCAGGTCACTTCGATGACCAACATGTGGATCGAAGAACATGGACAGGCAAAAGTCGTTGCCGTTACCGGGACAAAAGGCAAAAGCACCACCGCAAAGTTGATTCATTTTTTACTGAAAAAAGCCGGTATCGATGCGGCCCTGGGCGGCAATGTTGGCATCCCTCTTTATGATTTAAATCCAGGCCATGCGCTCTACATCATTGAAATGTCCTCCTATCAATTGGCTGACTTTGCAGGGTATGTGGATGTGGTCGTTTTTTTGGATCTTTTTCCGGAACATGCCGTATGGCACAGAACGCACGCCCAATATTACCAGGACAAAACCTCGCTTCTTGCCAGGGCACGGAAGGCTGTCATTATTTCCGGTGCTGTTTTGAAAGAGTATGGTCATCTGATCAACGCCGGCGTGCAGGTGACCTGTCATGATGCCATGGAGGGATTTCATGTCCGGGACAACGATCTCTATTGCGGCAACACACGGGTCACACCCGCTCATTCCACCTTGAAAGGTCGGCATAATCTGCGCAATCTGGCCGCTGCCTGTTCTGCCTTGTCGGTTTTGGGAGTGGATCCGACGGGTTATCTGGATGGCATGGCGGAGTTCGTTCCGTTGCCCCACCGGTTGCAGGAAGTGGCGGAACTGGACGGCGTGTTGTTTGTGGATGACACCTTGTCAACCATTCCTCAATCCACCGTGCAGGCTGTTGCGATATATTATCCGCGCACCATGTCTCTCATACTCGGGGGGACTGACCGCCGGCAGGATTATGCCTGGCTGGCCACGGCACTCATGCCCTACCAGGATCGAATCAAATCAATCCATGCAATTCCTGATAACGGGGAACGGATCATCCGGGAATTCAGGGCTGCCCACTATGCGGGTGAGATGTCTTTTGTCCCGGATCTGGAGACAGCCGTCAAAGCAAGCCGGGCATCCTTGACGGAAGGGGGCGTGGTGCTGTTTTCTCCAGCCGCACCACGTGGTCAACGCTTCGGAAATTCCGATGCACGCGGCATGTTGTTTGCGCAGGTGGCCACCATGCAGCCGGCAAACCAGCCAACCAAAACTGGATAGATCAGGCGAGGGTTGCCGGACGGGCATCCTTGATCAAAAACTGGACCTGATCACGATTCCGGTAACTGTTCACGCTCACGGTTCCGGCCACGTCAATGGGGCCTCGCTCCGTCAACAATCGTTCCCCCAGGGGACCGGGCAGAAGACCAAACCCCAGGGTTTCCACGCGCCCTCCCCCATGGGTCAGCCAACATTTGATGTGGCGTTCTTTCAGGATGGTCGGGTTTTCGATGTGGACTTGCGACAGAACAAGAATGGGTTCGGAATTGCCCATGCCGAAGGGCTGGAATTTCTGGATGTGTCTGATCAATTCCAGGTTCAAAACCACCAGGGGAAGGATGGCATCATACATGAGAACTGGCTGGAACAACCTGGGATCATTCTGGGTGCGCACGGCCTGATCGAAAGCTTCCGTAAAAAGATCCAGTTGCTCCATGGCAACGGTGATGCCGGCGGCAGCCCGATGACCGCCGAAACGTTGCAAATGTTTGCCGGCAGCGGCCACAGCAGCAAAAAGGTCCACATTGCGCACGGAACGTCCCGAGCCTTTGCCTTCGCCCTTGGCCGCATCCAGGGCCACAATGAAGGTCGGACGGTAAAAGCGTTCGGCGATACGCGAAGCAACAATGCCGACCACACCGGGATGCCAACCCGGACTGGCCAGGACCCAACCCAGACGCCGGTTCATGAGATTCTGTTCCTCGATCATCCGCAGGGCCTCGGCCAGAATGCGTTGTTCGATGGCCTGCCGTTCACGATTGGCGTTTTCGAGAATCTGGACAATCTCCCCGATGCGGACCGGATCTTCGCTGCTCAACAATTCCGATCCGAGAATACCCTGCCCCAGCCGACCACCGGCATTGATCCGGGGCCCCAATTGAAAACCGATCTGGCCAGGCGAAATGCCCTTGTCTGCCGTGCGGTTGAGACCCGCCTGTTGCACAAGGGCTTGCAGACCGGGATTTTTCAGCTTGCTGCTCTCGCGCAGACCGGCAGCAACCAGAAGCCGGTTCAACCCGACCAGGCGGGCCACATCCGCGACGGTCCCCACGGCCACCAGCTCCAGCAAGGGTTTGAGATCGGGTTCGGGGCGGGTGGTGCCAAACCAGCCCTGCTCACGCAAAAACCGGTTCAGGGCCATGACCAGGTAAAAAGCCAGACCAACGCCGGCCAACTCCTTGTGAGGAAAGGGGTCATCAGTCCGGTTCGGGTTGACAATCGCCACAGCCACCGGCAACCGGTCATCGACCAGTTGATGGTGATCGGTCACAATGACATCCATGTTGACACTGGCAGCCTCTTCCATGGCGTCAAAGGAGGAGATGCCGCAATCCACGGTGATCACCAGACGGATGCCTTCGGCAGCCAGTTGGCGCATGGCCTGCACATTGGGACCGTACCCTTCGTCCAGGCGATCCGGGACATAGACGCGCACCGCCACACCCAAGGCCCGAAAATAGCGCACCAGCAAGGCCGTAGATGTAGCCCCGTCCACATCATAATCACCAAAGATGGCGATGGCTTCACCCTCTCGCAACGCCTTGGCCACCCTCTGGATGGCCCGCTCCATGTCGCGAATCGACAACGGTTCGGCCAGATGTTGAAATTTGGGTTGCAGGTAGTTTTGGGCCAGTGCCACCGTTTCCAGATTGCGTGCTGCCAGAAGGGGGGCGAGAAGATCGGACAGGCCCAACTCCCGGGCCACATGTTCATGGTGAAGCCCTGCCACTGCCCGGCGTTCCCACAACCTCCCCAGGAAGGAAAGATTGGCAACATGTTCCGGAAAAGCGTTCATGACAACCACTCCTGCCGGAATTGTTGAGGGGAAAAGGTGGGACCTGACCCCCGGCGACCGGCCTGCCAGAAACGTTGCCACCTGGACGGCAATCCGGCTGGAACCACCACCCAGGGGGAAGGATCCGGCAAAATGGCACCGGTGGAATCCAGAACGGGTCCGGAAAGAACCACCAGGGAAGCGGTCCCCTCACGCAACGCCGTCATCAAAGGTGTCACCACATGTTCTCCAAACAAGCGCAAACGTTCCTGGCGTTCCTGCACCAGTCCATGCCGAACCAACAGGGATGGTGCCTGTAAATGGATGATGACCTTGCGGCCTTTTGCCATCTGGGCCAAGCACCCGGCGATCCAATTGTCCGGCAGGGTTTCCGTTTCATCCAGAATGGTTGTCTCCCAACCATCGCTCTGTGCCAGTGCGGCCACCAGTGGTTCGGCGGTCCAACACACGCCCTTGACTGCGGAGGGTGACGTCATGTTGCCAGGCGTTGGTTCTGGCTTCCGCTTTTGTTCATGACCCAGCTCCTGTTCTGAATGACCCTGCTCCGGTTGATTCTGTCCCGGTTGATCCTGTTCCGGCGGATCCTGTTCCCGACCGACACCCCAGATCCATGGGGTATTCAGGGTCAGGCGGCCCTGATCCTGTCTGGCACGATTCAGGGGATGACGGGCCAGAATGAGTTGCCCGGTGGTCAAAAGCCGGATCAGGGTGGCGGCGTCCCTGCCTTTGGGCAGGATATCCAGGGTGGTTCGCCCCTCCACCCGCTGCAAAGGCGTTGTGCGTACCGTCATCGGGCGTGGTGTCGAGAGGAGTATGACAGAATGTTGCCCGGCATGCACCTGCCACCCCTCAAGCTCATAGTCGGCCAGCAGGGCCTCGGCCAGGGCATGAATCTCCGCCTGCGTCTGGCCTGTGCGGTGTTTCGATACGCAACGCAATTCGGCCTGGACCTGTTGCAGGTGCGTAAAACCCAGGCAGGCCCAACTGTGACGGGAGGCATCTGGCCGCCCCAGATAACGGGCCAACAAGGAACCGACCGGCAAATCCTGTTCGGGATCGACTCCATAAGGCATCCCGAACAGGGCAAAAAGGCCGGGCTGTTCCAGCGTCGGATCCAGTTCTTCCGGTGGCCATGCCAGGCGACCCGTTTGATGGCGGTCCACGAGATCCGCCCATGCAGGACAGAGCTGCCGCAGAGGGGGATCGTCGCGGACCGTCAGACCCTCGACCAGAAGGATCACGGCGGCCTGAGCGACGCGACGGTCCATCTCAGGCAAAGAGGCTCTCGATACGGATCAGGTGGGGTCTTTCCCGGACCGAACCCAGGGTGTCCAGTTCCTGCAACCCGGCCCGAATCTGTCTTTCGGTGGTTTCGTGGGTGACAAGCACGAGGGGCACCGGCACGGTGGCCTGGGTGGAACGGCCTTCCTGGTGGATGGTTTTGATGGAGATGGCATGCCGGCGAAACACATCGGCAATTTCCGCCAACACCCCGCTCTGATCCACCACGGCCAGACGCAGATAAAATTCGCCCACCAGATCATCCATGGGGAGGACCGGCAGGGGTCGCAAATACGGTGTCTGGGTGGCCAGCAAGGGGACCCGACGACGCACCCCGGATTTCAGATTACGGGCCAGGTCGATGAGATCCCCCACCACGGCACTGGCGGTGGGTTTTTCGCCGGCACCGCGCCCGAAATGCATGGTCGTCCCGGAAAAGTCGCCCGTCACAAACACCGCATTGAATACGCCATCCACGGTTGCCACCATGCTGTCGGTTGCCACCATGGCCGGATGCACCCGCAGCTCCAATCCGGACGCATTGCGTTTGGCAATGGCCAACAGTTTGAGTCGATAGCCCATTTTTTTGGCCCAGGCAATATCGACTTCCGTGACGTGGCGAATGCCTTCGATGCTGATGTGATCGAAATCGAGGGGGGTGCCGAAGGCGATGGCCGCCAGAATGGCCAGTTTATGGGCGGTGTCGATGCCATCCACATCGAAGGAAGGATCGGCCTCTGCATACCCCATCTGTTGGGCCGCTTGCAGGACCTGGTCGAAAGGGAGGGCCTTTTCCCGCATTTCGGTCAGGATGTAATTGCAGGTGCCATTGAGGATGCCGTGAATCTGGTCGATACGATTGGAGGCCAGACTTTCCCGCAACGCCTTGATGATGGGAATGGCCCCCGCCACGGCGGCCTCGAAAGCGAGATCGCAGCCATGTTGTTCGGCGGTGTGCATGAGTTCATTGCCATGTTTGGCAATGAGGGCCTTGTTGGCCGTCACGACATGCTTGCCGTTGCGCAGGGCGGTTTCGACCAGTTCCCGGGCCGGTTTGAGGCCACCGATCAGTTCCACCACCACATCGATGTCGGGGGCTTGCACCACGGCATGGGCATCCCGGGTCAGATCCACACCTTGCAGGGAGAGTCCCCGGTCCCGCTCCAGATCCAGGTCGGCAATGCGTACCAGGTGCAGGTGTACTCCGGTCCTCTCCCGGAACAGGTGTTCATGGGTCTGCAACAGCCGCACGGTGCCGGTGCCTACGGTTCCCAGTCCCAACAATCCAATGCGCAACGTATCCAAAACCCTTGCCCTCCTGGTGTTGTCCTGCCCTGCTTTGTCTCTACTCTGCTCTGCCCTGCTTTGTCTCTGCTCTGCTCTGCCCTGCTTTGTCTCTGCCCTGCTCTGCCCTGCTTTGTCTCTGCTCTGCCTTGTCCTGACTTGCTGTTACCCCCTGCCTTGCGGGGCTCCGCCCCGGACCCCGCCAGGGGGAAGGGCACAGCCCTTCCCCCTGGACCCCCATCCCAGTCTTTTATTTACTTTTTTTCTTTTTTCTCTTTTCTCTTTTTCAGGACTGAACATCCGCCCCGGCATTGAGAAACCTCCTGATGCTGCGCAAGGCCTGCCGGGTCCGATGCTCATTTTCAATCAAGGCAATACGGACAAAATCATCGCCATGCTTGCCAAAACCCACCCCGGGTGCCACCGCCACCTTGGCCTCCTGCAAAAGAAGCTTGGAAAATTCCAGGGAACCCAGTTTGCGAAACTCCTCCGGAATCCGCGCCCAGACAAACATGGTGGCCTTGGGCCTGTCCACTTCCCAACCAGCCCTGGACAACCCATCAACCAGAATATCCCGCCGGCTCCGGTACAACTCGCGAATCTCATCCACACACTCCTGCGGCCCGTTGAGCCCAATGGCAGCAGCAATCTGGATGGGCTGGAACAAGCCATAATCAAGATACGACTTCAAACGAGTCAGGGCATGGATCAGTTTTTGATTACCCACGGCAAAACCAACCCGCCACCCTGGCATGTTGTAGGTTTTGGACATCGAATAAAATTCAACGGCAACATCCATGGCCCCGGGAACCTGCAAAATACTGGGAGCCAGATACCCGTCAAAGCAGAGTTCGGCATAGGCGACATCGCTCAAAACGATCAGGTCATGCTCCTTGGCAAACGCCACAACCTTCGCGTAAAAATCCAGATCGACCACCATGGCAGTCGGATTGGCCGGAAAGTTGATCATCAACGTCTTGGGACGCGGCCAGGTATGTTCAACCGCATGTTTCAGCGAATCGAAAAAGTCCTCTGCCCGCAACAAAGGAACATGCAAAATGTCCGCACCGGCGATGACGAAGGCATAGACATGGATCGGATAGGTCGGATTGGGTACCAGGACCGTCGATCCGGGTGTCGTGATGGCAAGCGCCATGTGCGACAACCCTTCTTTCGAACCGATGGTGACAATGGCCTCACGATCCGGGTCCAGATCCACATCAAACCGCCGCTTGTAGTACCCACAAACGGCCTTGCGCAGACCATGAATCCCTTTTGACAATGAGTAGCGATGGTTGCGGCCTTCCAGGGAGGCTTCGTTCAGACGATCCACAATATGCTTGGGGGTCGGGTGATCCGGGTTGCCCATCCCGAAGTCGATGATATCCTCGCCCTGTGATCGTGCCTTGTATTTCAGGTCATTGACCACGGCAAACACATAAGGCGGCAACCGTTTGATGCGGAAAAATTCCTCTTCCATAAGGCTCCGGTGCGACTTTGATTTGAGTGAACGGTCGCATGACTCTAAAAAAGGGGAGTTCCCCCTGTCAAGTTTGCACCTTTTTTTTCCGGAACCGGAACCGGGACCAACATCCGTTCATTTTCTCGCCAGGAGCAGCCCGTTCATCCTCTCGCCTGGAGCAGCCCGTTCATTTTTTTTCCAGAATCAACATGTGCAGAACAGGATCAGCAAACACCGTCCGATAGTCGGGCAGAATATTCTTTTTATCAAGCTGGGCAAACAGCGCGTATTCGTCATAGGGCCAGTCCGGCCTTTTGAAAATCAAGACATGAGAAGGTCGATAGGTCTCCACCTGCCAGGTCAAAAACAACAGATTGTCGCCATGACCGATGGCCTGTCGGTCGGCCAGGGCACCGACATACTGGGGCAGGGAGCTGGAGACCAGTGCCCCGACAGGGGTCATTTTTTGCACGATCTCCATGACCTGCGCGACATTCTGTTCGGCTTTTCGTTTTGAAGCAACTGTGAATGCCTTGGTGAATACGCCCCAACACAGTGCCGCCACCAGGACGAGACCAACCAGGAAATGCCACTCTCTCCCGCCCTCGATTTTCCCCATGCCAAACCGCACCGGCCAGGACAACAACATCAAAACCAGTACCGCCAGAAACGGCAGAAACAAAATAAGAAATCGCGCAAAAAACACCACTCCCGGATTCAAGGCATTCAAGACAAAGGCCAGGATGACAAAAAACAACGTATATTGAATGGAAAGCCAGCGGGATTTGCCCAGTAAGAGCGACAACAAGAGAATCATCAACAATCCCAGAGCGACAGGAACCGTCATGTGCCTGCCGCTTTGCACGGATACCAGGTATTGGAAATCCTTGCCGAGTTGTTCACCCATGATGCGTATCCTGCCCTGCCAGGGTTCGGGTTGCCAGGTGGCCAGATCCAGGGTGCTACCCAGGGCCTGCACGCCCAGCATGTAATTGTATAAAAAGACATACTTTTCCAAAAGCCGCACCCGCTTCAAATGCAGCTCCAACAGGAAGGTATTCAGGGGAGAGAGGGTTTCATTTGCGGAGGGGTGCCAGGTGAAATGGTCCGGATCGATCCTGACCCGGTAACGCTCGGCAAGCAGGTCGAGAAAAGGACCGTTCTTGACCTGATAGGATCCATCCGGTTTGGTTTTGAAAACGTTCACGGCGGAATGGGCGATCACCCCTTGGCGGGCAACATAGGCGCTCCACGGCAGGGCCACGGCCAGAAAGGCCAGACCCATGACCAGTAGTGGCAGGGTGGCCGCTCCTGCCCGTCTTGCCTGCTGGACAAACAGCGGGAGGATGAAAATCAAACCCAGCAAGACCACCCCAATACCGCCTTCTCCCTTGGTAAACAGGGGCGGAATCAGGCACAAAAACAGTGCGAACGCCTCGATCCAGCGGTTTTGCCAACGCAGAAGCAGCACGAAGGCCAACAACACATACAACAACGTCACCGCTTCAATAAATCCGAGAAGAAACACCGGATCCAGGGGCAGGAGCAGGGCCATGGCCACCAGAATTTCCAATGGCAGAAGAGCCACAGGCATCCCCAACCGTGAACCCCAGATGCGTACCCATTGCTGGGCAACGGGAACAAGCGCGGCCCCGACCAGGAACAAGATGCAGGAAAGTACCAGGGGATGTTCCGGAAACAGATGAAAATACAAAGCAGACAACAACGGCAGAAAAGGCAACCGGGACGGAATGGGCATGGATCGCACCAGCCCCGTCTGCACGACCGCCGTCAAATCTTCGGGTCGTTGGGGAAAATCCAGGACCAGATAGGAGGTGACATAACCCAAACCCCGGTAGAGGCTTTTGGCCAGGGCCAGACTCTCCACCTGATCTCCCAGGCCATACCGCAATGACCCGGGAAAGACAAAAGTGGAGAAAGCCACCCCACCCCCCACCAGGAACAACAAGGTCCATGGCAGCCAGAAGGGTCCAAAGGGGGGAAAGGATTTTTCCTGCCGGTTGAGGCGGATTTCCCGTCCCAGAAGCAGGGCCGGCACGACCAGCACCACACACCAGGCCGCCCAATCCCGACCCCGGGCATCAAGAGGCAAGACCAGGTGAATCAGCGCCGAAAGGGGAAACAGGAGTGCCAGACCAAGTCCAAACCCGGCACACACTCGAAACAGCCCCGTATCCGCATGGGGCACGGCTCCCAACCTGCGGAGCAGCGGCAACCCGTAAGCTGTGGCCGAAAGAGCCATGACACCCAGGGACAACAAAAAACTCCCCACTGTCATGAACGGAGACATGTCTCCCATGCACGGCTCTTGACAAAAGGTGTTGTACGTCTGGTCGGGAACCCTGGGGAAAGAGAGTAACCCCTTCCCCAGGTCAGAAGAAACACGGGGCAGAATTCCAATCGATCAGGAGAATGGATTCATCCCGGTTTGGGGGCTGCGTAGAAAGCTCCCTTGGCAACCTCTTCCCGAGAGAGGGTGAAGGTCGCCGCTTCCTGGGCAAACCCTCTGGTGTAAGTTGATACTTCGGCGCTGGCCTTCTCGGACAACTGCGCCATGGACTGCAACGTCCGCCTGGACTCAACTGTCGAGCTGATCCGAATATTCTGCTCAGCCTCCCTGGCAAATCCTTTCGCCATATTGTCAATATTCATACCCAGATCCACGCCGCTTATGGCCATCGGATGATCCTCTATTGTTCAGGGTTGCATGGCTGTTGCTGCCTCCACCAAAATAAAACCGGAAGGCATCCTCTTCAGGATACGATGTCCTGCCGAATGTTTAAAGGAGAAAATAAAAAAATCTGGTAAAATGCAGCATGTTGACGCCGTGTGTGGGCGTTGCCGATCAACGTTTCTGGAAGTGGCAAGGCACAAGAGGAAAATACCCATGCAGATCATCATTCCCATGGCCGGCTTTGGCGAGAGGTTTCGGCGGGCCGGATATACACTCCCCAAACCCCTGATTCCGGTCGATGGCAAACCCATCGTGGCCCATGTGCTGGATCTGTTTCCGGGAGAAAACGACATCACCTGTATTTGCAACCGGGATCATCTGGCCAATCCTGATTACCGGATGGCGGACATCATCCACCAGCACGCCCCAACCGCCCGCATCCTGGCCATTGCCCCCCACAAGCTCGGCCCCATCCAAACCTTGCAGGCCATCCGGGGTCTGGTGGATTTGCAACGACCGGTGGTGGTCAATTATTGTGACTTCAGTTGCTGGTGGGACTGGTCGCATTTCAAAGAGTTCGTGCAGACGTGCGGTTGTGATGGAGCCATTCCGAGCTATCGGGGTTTTCATCCCCACTCCCTCTATTCATCCTATTATGCCTATCTGCGCGAAACGGGAGGCTGGATTACCGATATCCAGGAGAAACAGCCCTATACGGATAATCCCATGCAGGAATACGCCTCCAGCGGTACCTATTATTTTGCCAGCGGTGCCCTGCTGCAAAAGGCCATGGATGCCGCCATGGCCCAGGATTTGACCACTGCCGGTGAATTTTATGTCAGCATGGCCTACAAACCCCTGCTGGCGGCGGGGCATCGGCTGGCGGTTTACGAAATCCAGCATTTCATGCAATGGGGGACCCCCCGGGATTTGGCAGATTATCAGGCCTGGTCCGGCATGTTTCACGCCCTGGCCGCCCCCCTGCCCCCTCCTCCTCCCCCCCTGGGTACCCTCATGATTCCCATGGCCGGTCTGGGATCCCGATTTGCGCAGGCTGGTTATCAGACCCCCAAGCCCCTGCTGCCGGTCTCGGGACGCCCCATGGTGGTACAGGCCGCCCGGGATCTGCCTCCAGGCCAGCAGGTTGTTTTCATTCTCCGCACCGCCATGCCGGGTCGGGAACACATTGAGCGGGAAATCCAGCAGGCCTTCCCCCACGTCCGGTTTGTCCGCCTCGACCACCCCACCGACGGCCAGGCCCGCACCTGCATGCTGGCCATGGCGGATGTCGATCCTGACGCCCTGTTGACCATCGGGGCCTGCGACAACGGCCTGATCTACGCGCCCGAACGCTACCAGACCCTGCTTGACGATCCCGGCGTGGATGTCATTGTCTGGGCCATGCGCGGCCATCCGGGCGCGGCACGCCAGCCGCACATGTACGGCTGGATCGATGCCCCGGGAGGAAAAATTCGCGCCATTTCGGTCAAGGTACCCCTCTCCGATCCAACCCTTGATCCCATCATCGTCGGTGCCTTCACCTTCAAGAAGGGACGCCATTTCACCGCCGCCGCCGAACGGATGTTCGCCCGCCAAGGCCTGGTCAATGGCGAATATTATGTGGATACCTGCATCAACGATGCCCTGGCTTTGGGCTTGATTTGCCATATCCTGGAGGTGACCGCCTACCCCTGCTGGGGAACCCCGGACGATCTGTTGACGTTCGAATATTGGCAATCCTGTTTTCAAAAACGGCCAACCCACCCCTACTCGCTGGAAAAAGACCAGCGCATTCCAGCCTCGGCCCGCACTGAACTGGCTGAAAAATACCGGCCCCAACTCATGCTACCCCCCGTGTCCTGAATTCCCGAAAAAAACCAGGGGGAAGGTCTCTCTCCTTCCCCCTGGTTTTTCGCACCCTTGATTTCAGATCTGACGGGTCAGGAGTTGCCACTTGCCCTGATTTCAACATGCCGGGGAACGGCGATGGCGGGAGCCTTGACCGGCACCGAGACAAACTCGGTGATACCGCGACCCATGCCATTCGAAGAGCTTTCAGCCGTCGAAACCATGCGCTGTTGTGTATTCTCATTCCGCAACCGGGCAAAGGCCTGGTCCATCAACTCCGCCATCCTGTTGTCCCGCGACACGGCAGAGCGGCCCCCAAAAACCACCACGATCAACCGGTTCGAACCGCGGACCGTGGAGCCGACCAGGTTGAACCCAGAGGCACGGATATACCCGGTCTTGATGCCATCCATCCCTTCGTAGCGGCTCATCAGGTGATTGTGATTGTTGTGGCGCACTCCGGCATAGGTGAACGCTTCCCGGCTGAAATAGGGATAGAATTGCGGATGGTGATAGACCAGGGCGTAACCGAGTTTTGCCATGTCCCGGGCGGTCGTCACCTGTTCGGGATCATGCAGACCGGAGGGGTTGCGGAACGTGGTTTTGCTCATTCCCAGCTCACGCGCCTTGTTGTTCATCAGGCGCACAAACCCCTCCTCGCTGCCACCGATGGCCTCGGCCAGAACAACGGTCGCATCGTTGGCCGATTTGGTCACCAGACCCAACAAGGCATCCTCCAGGCGAATTTCCTGCCCCGGCCGCAAGCCCAGTCGAGAGGGTTGTTGATTGCTGGCATTCTGGGAGACGGGCAACTGCTGGTTGAGGTTGGCCTGTCCGCTCTTCAGGGCATCGAAGGTCAGGTAAAGCGTCATCATTTTGGTCAACGATGCGGGATGGCGCGTTTCATCATGGTTGGTGGCATGCAACACCCGACCGGTCTTGGCATCCATGACCAGATCCGCATAGCCCGCTGAACTGTCCACGCCGGCGCGGGCATGTTTGGCCCGTTTTGCCTTCTGGCGCTTGCCGTATTTTTTCGATTTGTTCTTTTTGGATTTTTGGGCAAACCTTTGGGCAGCACGGCCAGATCCATCTGCCGCATTGACGGTGTACGGATCAAGCGCCCAAACCGATACCAAGAGAACCAAGAGAAACTTAATGATCCCGGCACTGCGACTTGATGGCAACATAACGCGATTTCCCTGTTATGGTTTCCAGGTTGACCATATTGCGCGACAAAAGCGAAAAAGCCAACCTTCTTGGATTGGGTGTGCCGCCAAACGCATCCCTGCGGCTGGCCACGAACCCGTTGACACGAGCGATTGTTCACTGTTGGCGATCCACGCACGCAATTATGCTGCCAAAGTCGGCTCTCCCCAGACAAAACCCTGAAAATAAATTAAAAATATTTCGTTACAAACAGAACCCGAACCCGAAAACATTCCCCCGGAACGCCATGCAATTGGCAGGCTCCGTCAATCTTCATCACTGTCACTTTTTCGCAAATGATTCCCCTGGTACAACAGACTGCCCCGTTTCTCCTACCAAAACCGGCCAACCTGAAATACCCGGAATCAAACCTTGCCAACCAGGATTTTGGCAGAAAAAATGTGGCCCTGAGAGTCAAGCGAGACCCGATCTCCAAAGGATCCTGATGAATACCTTTCAAATGCCGAAAAAGATTTTATATTCATCATTTTTGATTGTCTTGACACTCATATTTCTTGAAACCGTTCTGCGTATCTATGATATGGCCCGCAACGACATCATCCCGCTGGAGCTTTTGACAACCTTGCAGGTCCAGGGGGGGGGTGGCGGCAAGGTGGCCCATCCATTTCTTCTCTATACCAATGGGCGCAATTTTTCCGCCCATCTACCCATGATGGAGTCTGGCCGGAAATTTTATGCCGCCACCAATGCCGACGGCTTTCGCACCCCCAATTTTTATCCAAAATTGCCGGGGGTCGTGCGAATCCTGCTTCTGGGGGATTCATTCATGTTTGGCTATAACGCCAGCCAGAGCGAGACGGTGGCCGTGCGTCTCGAAGAGATGCTGCGGCAGGAGTTCGGGGTCGGTGTGGAGGTGTTTTCCCTGGGAGTCCCCTCCTACGCCACAGTACAATATGCGGTCCTGGCGAGAATTTATTTTGACTATCTGACCCCGGATCTGGTCATTGTCGCAGTGGATCAGAGTGACCTGAATGAGGACATTCAGCGGGAAACGTTGTGGCTCCGGGATGCCGACCAGGCCCCCATCCGGGTTCAGGATGATTATTTCAAGAAAGCCAGCCAGGATTATGTCCACATCCGCTTCGATGCCGACCGGAATATTCACCTGGATGACAACCAGCAAAAAAACACCTCCTGGCAAACCAGGATGCGCATCGGCAGTTCGTTGTACAGGCACTACTTTGACCTGCAACGCCAGATCGAGGCCCTTTTGCCCCAGCTTGTATCCAGACCCCACCCGGAAAGTATGACCACCGTCAGCTACGACGCTCTGGTGGACAAATTCGGGCCTGATTTGCGCCAGGTTGAATTTCCGGTCGAATCCGGCCAGACAAAAAAGATCAGAAAACTGCATGCGGATATGCTCTGGTTTCCCAGGGAACAATCCCGGGACCATTACAAAAAAAGTCTGCACAATCTGCGTTTTGTCCAAAAAAAGGCCGCCGGTCTCGGCGCTGACCTGTACCTGAGCGTGTATCCCTATCCCTGGTTTGTCTCCACCCGGGAGGCGTTGTTGTATCAATACATGACCTATGGCACGATCCTGGATTTCAGGAGCAACCGGGTATTTCCCCAGATCATGCAGGAGTATGCCCGGGAACTGAATCTGCCCCTGCTCGACTTTTATCCCGTCATGGCCGACACGATCCGACAAAACCCGGACAAAAAATATTACGGCCATGGCGATCCGCATTTCAATGGGGACGGCTATCTTGTTTATGCTCGTTTTTTGTTCGATTCTGTCCGGGATGCCGTCGCCCGGAGAGTGGGAAAATGAACAGGCTTGCATCTCTGAATAGACATCACCATAATGGAATATGAAGATCACCTGTGACCCTGCCAAGAGGGAGTGGACTCTTGCCAAACGAGGACTTGATTTTCTTCGTGCTACGGAGATATTTTCCGGTGAGCAATACACCCGTCAGGATATGCGCGAGGAGTACGGAGAGTCTCGTTTCATCACAATTGGAATCCTCGACAACAGGATGGTCGTCCTGGTTTGGACACCGCGTGGAAATGCCCGACATATCATTTCCTTAAGGAAGGCCAATGAACGCGAACAAACCCGATATCAATCCCATTTGGACTGATCCGGACGATGCCCCGGAACTTACGGATGCATGGTTTGAACAGGCCGATCTGTACAGGGGGGGGCAATTGGTTCGTCGTGGTCGGCCTGCCGGTGGTGAAACAAAGGTTTCCACCAGCGTGCCTTTCGATGCCGAAATCATTGCAGCCTTTCGTGCCACTGGTAAGGGATGGCAGACACGCATGAATGATGCCCTGCGCGATTGGTTGCAGTCGCATTCACCAACGTGATTGAGTTTCTTCGTTTACATCAGTTTCATTGCCTTCTTCCAGTGAACGTCATTGTGACAGCGGAAATGCTCAAGGTGGTGCTGGCTGATGGCCGGGAAGTGGCGGCTCCCCTGGCATGGTTTCCACGATTGTTGGAAGCAACCCAAGAGCAACGGGAAGATTGGCGGTTTATCGGTGGCGGAATCGGCATCCATTGGGAAGCCGTGGATGAGGATATTTCTGTAGACAGCCTCATGATGCAAAAACAGTGATGACCAAACTCGATATGGTCATGGCAAGAACCTGTTCATGCCGAAGCTGTTGCAATATGATCGGTAAAAGATAGACTATTTTCATTAAATCGGATATTTTAAGCATGTCAGATGTGAAAGCATACAAATTTGACGCATTCTTGAGCTATAGCCATGAAGACAGGGATGCAGTAAGAACGCTTGCCAGCCAACCCAGGCAGGATGATTTACGGGTTTGGCTTGATGAGCAAGCAATCGCGCCGGCGAGTCCCATTCGACAAAGCATTGTGGATGGATTGGCGCATTCTCGGGTAGCCATATTGACCCTGTCGCAACATTCCATGAGTTCAGAATGGGCCAAAATGGAGCGTGACCTGGTCATTTCTCGTGATCCAAACAACAGCAAGAAACGGTTTATTCCTCTCAGACTGGATGACTGTGCAATTCCAGATGATTTGAACATGTATTCAATTGTTGATTATCGTAATAAAGATATATCAGAATACGAAAAACTCCTGAATTTCTGTAGCCCGGATGTGCCCCAGCATCCAACCGATGATCCAACAAACAATCTCGTCGATTTGCTGCCTTTCATTAATATGACTAAAGAAAACAAAGAGTTGAAGGCAGCCTTGTTGAATATGAAAATTGCAAGCAAGACAGGCCCGTTATTGTGTATTCTGGCAGGTGATGATGACGATGAACATCGTTATTTTCTTTCTCGGTTTGTCAACGAAACATATCCACTTGTCATCAATAAAGCCGATGACACCCGCTACAAATATTGCGAAATAGACATAGGATACTCGACAATTAACAAACAAATTTTTTGGAAGTCAATAATAAAAAACGGCTTTGAAGGTTATAAAAATCGTTATCGTAAACATATTTTTAATAGTTTAAGAAAAGAAGATATCAATGTCAACAATTCCGAATCGTTTTGTCAATCAATAAATAACAATCCAGATTGTATATTATTTTCCTGTCATTTTCACCTTGATAACTTCAAATCTGATGATGAAAAATCAATTCAGACCTGGTTGAATATTTGGCAAGAAATTGCAAATAAATTAAATAAAATTGTCATTATTGCTTTATGCCTTCACAAGAAAACTCAAAAAAATAAATCCGATCTTGCCCAAAAAATAATTGATAAAATATGCAATGGATTTTCCAATTCAGATCCAGTAATATTAAATCCATTATCAAAAATATCGTTCGATGATGTAAAATTTTGGTTAGAACATTACGTGCGCCCAAGAATAAATTGTTCATCGACTATTTATATGGAGCGTTTTTTCTGGAAGAAAATGAATGATAATAAAATACCAATAAGGAATTTTATTTACGATCCCGGCCTGGAATTCATCAGCTTTGTTTCAAATAAAATAGAGGGAGAAGATGAAAATCAATCCTTATTATACCGGAATAATCAGTAAGCCTGCGCAGCAAAAGGGGCAGGAAAAGTGGCGAACTCTACCTTTCCACGATCTAAAAAAGGCAGAAGATCCAGAAGGGTACGTTGCGAATGATCGACTGATTCAGGCGGTCAATGTCGCTTTGATACTGGGCCGTCCCTTGTTGCTGACCGGAGAACCCGGTGTGGGAAAAAGTTCGTTGGCTGCCCATGTGGCCGCAGAGCTTGGCCTGGATCTCATCAAATACAGGGTCACATCCCAGACCACGGGGACCGATCTTTTTTACAAGTTTGACTATTTGGGAGAGTTTCGCGATGCCCAGAGTCGGCGGTCAGTGACCGAACCGGAGATGGTTGCCAAGTCCGAGATGATTGTCCCGGCCACAACGGACGGCACATCACCCTCAAGTGACAATCCCCCAGCCATGGATCAGCAACGGATGCGTTTCATCCAGTTCCAGGCCCTTGGAAAGGCCATCCTGCTGGCCAATGAATGGGAAACGGTCCAGGACCTTTGGCAATTGGGTCGGGATGAATTTAAAGGACCTGCCCGGACTCTGGTCCTGATCGATGAAATTGACAAAGCCCCCAGGGATGTTCCGAACGATATTCTCAACGATCTTGAGGAGATGAAATTTTATATTCCACAATTATCCGACAAGGAGAACAAGGGAAATCAGGGACGGGAAGTCTCCGCCCCCAAGGAGTTACGTCCCATTGTCATTCTGACCAGCAATTCGGAAAAAAATCTTCCGGATGCCTTTTTGCGCCGATGTGTCTATTTTGATATTCGTCTGGAAAAAGAGAAATTACCGGAGATTGTTGCCAATCGCATCAAAGATGGTATCAGCAAGGATTGTCCGCTTTTAAAGGATTGTCTGGAACTGTTTTCCCTGCTGCGCCAGGATGGTTCCGGAATCCGAAAAAAACCCAGTACGGCGGAACTGTTGAACTGGTTGCACTGGTTGCGCTCAACCGGATTGGCGGCGAATGACTCTTTGAAAAAGCAAAAAGAGGCCAACTTGCTTGGCGGGCTGAGTTGTCTGGTCAAAAGCCGCGAAGATTGGCAACTTGGCGAACAAATCCTGACAAAATGGTTGGGTCAATCCTGATCCATGGCCGCTCTCACCGTCCAGCAGATTCCGGGGGAAATGCTTCCGGAAGAAAAATGTGCAACCGCCCTGGATCACGGGGTGTTGATGGCCTTTCTGCTCTCTTTGCGGACCTCGGAATTTCCCATCACGCCGGGCCAATTGATCGATGTGCATCATCTCTTGCTGGGGTGGTATGCCCGGTTTCCCCTGCCATCGGCGGATGAACTGGCTGGGTTGATTGCCCCCCTGCTCTGCTCTTCGCCCGGGCAGCAGGATGTTTTTCATGCAAAATTTCTGCAATGGCATCAAAGTCAGGCCAAACCTTCATTGGCAGAACCGCCACGGGTTGCTGAAACCAGGCCACATGAACCTGCACAAGCCCAAGCACCGGCAACAGCAAAGACACGAAACAAAAAGATCATTTTGATTCTGTTGGGGATCCTGCTGCTGATCCTGGCCTTTTTGGGTTGGCAATATTATCCAGAGATTAAAAAATTTATTTCAAAATCAGTAAATTACAACCAGGACGTCCTGCTGAAGAACAAGGCCGATTTCCCCAACCCATCCCCTGCTCCTGATACCGTCCCGAACAAATCAAAACAAACCCGTGTCATTCAATTGACGAGTGACTGGCACGAGCATCCTTGGCGATGGGTTTTGGTCTTCCTGCCACTGCTCGGCCCCTTGCTGTGCCCAATCTGGATACGTATTCGTCAGGCTGTTCTGGTCAGAAAATATACGCTGCATAACCCGGAGACCCGGAATGTTGACCTGACCCTGGGCAAACAAGATTCATTGGTGGGAAACTGGTTGGACCAGACAATTTTTTTCCTGCGTCGCCATGACAGCGCAACCACCACCCTGCTGGACGTTCCCCGCACGGCAGAAAATTTTATCAAAAAATCGGTTGATTTTATTCCAATTTTTTGTCAGAAAGCCACAAAGGCCGAATATTTGATCCTGGTGGAAACCCGTTCCGAAGATGATCTTCTGAAGGAGTTGGCAAGCCAACTCTACAAAAAAATGTGCCAGGAGGAGCTTCACGTTCAATTGTATGGTTTTTCGGGAAACCCTCGTTATCTACAAGCCCTGGGCGGTGATGCTGTCGGAGAAAACAAAGAGTTGCACGATCTGGTTGGCAGCCATGGCAGGTGCCGATTGTTGTTGATCAGTGATGGCCGCACGCTGTTTCTTCCTGGCAGCACGCGGCTTTTTTCCTGGTGTCGTTTGTTTGATACCTGGGCTTTCCGGGCCATCCTCACCCCCAATCCACGCAAAATCTGGGGCAGGTTTGAGCAGCAACTGCACGAATCCGGATTTTTGGTCGCACCTGCCACCTCCAGGGGCATGGTATGGTTGGCCAACATGTTGGCCCGGGATGGTTTTATCGATCAGGAAAATAATAAGTTTCAAGAAAACATTGAATCCGATACTGCCGGTCCCTATCCCCACCTGCTGCATCTGTTCCCTGGCCGTTTCGAATCGCACCTGACCCCCAATCCCGATGAAATTCGCTCATTGATCAGACAATTGCGAATTTATCTGGGGCCAAAGAACATGGCCTGGTTGGGAAGCCTGGCCGTGTTTCCCCTCTTGAAACCCACTTTGACCTGGTGGCTGGGTCAACAATTGCAGGATCAAAACAAACAGTCCCTGGCTGGAGAATCCGGTTTCCTGCAACTGGCCCGACTTCCCTGGTTTCGCAAAGGTTCCATGCCGGATTGGTTGCGCCTGGCGCTTCTTGAAACCCTTCTCCCTCACCTGGAACAAGAGACCAGGAATCAATTGCAATCCATCCTCCTGGGCAGACGCGAGTCGCAAAAAACACCTGATCTCACCCTGAATGTGGCTCCACCAGCCTCTCAATGGCAGGATATTTTTCAGGGTCTGCTCCGTCGGCAACCAGAGGAGAGTATTTTGCGGGAGCAAATATTTCTCGACTTCATGCTGGGTCGCCCCATGCCTCGCCTGGGTGTGGCGGTCTCTCGTTCTTTCAGCGAGGTGTTGCGGGCCAATAAAACGTACTTTTCTTTTTGCTCGACTGTCATCCTTGTCTCTTTTGCCCTTGGCATGGGACTTTGGTGGGGCTACGGACTTTGGCAGGACCACTCATTAAAAAATAAACAATTGATCAGCATGGAGTTTGTGTCCATTCCTGCCGGGTGTTTCCAGATGGGGTCGCCGGATTCGGAAAAAGATCGTGATACCGATGAAGGCCCGGTGCATCAGGTCTGTCTGGATGGATTTGAGATGGGTAAGCATGAGGTCACTCAGGAACAATGGAAGGCAGTGATGGGTAACAATCCATCGAATTTTTCGTCCTGTGGAGATGAATGCCCTGTCGAGAATGTGTCCTGGAATGATGCTCAAAAATTTATTCAAAAATTGAATGCGCGTGGAGTCGGGAAATTTCGCTTGCCAACAGAGGCCGAATGGGAGTATGCAGCACGGGCCGGCACATCAACCCCATTCTGGTTTGGCGATACGATCCATACAAACCAGGCAAATTATAATGGGGATTATGTTTACGGCAAGGGCAAGAAAGGAATATATCGAGAAAAGACAATGCCAGTTGGGTCATTTCCTGCCAATGGATTTGGCTTGCATGACATGCATGGAAATGTTTGGGAGTGGGTGGAAGATTGGTATTGTGAAAAATTTTATGAAACGAATGAGGCGCGAGAGTGGAACCCATTATGCAAGAATAATGCCAGCGGCAATCGCGTTCTTCGCGGCGGCTCCTGGAACAACAATCCCGGGAACCTGCATGCTGCCAGTCGCAACTGGAACTGGCCGGATGATCGGTTCGGCATTATTGGCTTCCGTGTGGTCCATTCCGTCTCTCCCCAGGACTGAATTACCCTTTTCTTTTGTTCTTCATGATGAAAGATAGGTTGGTTTGACACCAATACCCACCTACCCCCAGAAAGAGAGTTCTGGACATCTGCGTTAAAGACCGCACAGAAATACGAAAGCGGAGGATGGAACGGAATAAACGTTACTACAATGACGCACTTGAAGATCACCTACGACCCTGCCAAACGGAACAAGACCTTGACCGACCGTGGAATTGACTTCCTTGACGCTGTTGAAGTATTCGGCAGTCGCACCATTGATTCTCCTGATGATCGACATCATTATGGTGAAGTGCGCATTGTCACAGTGGGTCGGTTGCGCGGACGCATGGTGGTTGTGGTTTGGACTCCCCGTGGCGACGTTCGCCACATTATTTCGATGAGGAAAGCCAATGAGCGGGAACAATCGCGTTTTGGGCAGCGACTTGGCAAAGATTGACGCCCACGTCATCACCCGCGAAGAGTATGAAGAAATACCGGAACTCTCGGATGATTTCTTCGAGCGGGCGGACGAATACGTTGCTGGCAAACTGGTTCGCCGTGGTCGCCCCACTGGCAGCGGCACGAAAGTCTCCACCACCGTGCGTTTCGATGCCGATGTCATTGCGGCCTTTCGTGCCACCGGCAAGGGTTGGCAGACACGAATGAATGCCGCCCTGCGGGATTGGTTACAGTCGCATTCACCAGCTTGATATGAAGTTTTATTGTCCATACCCCGCGAATATCGCCAGGCAGGTGACCAGACAGTCGGCAGATTAAGCAATAACAGTGCCAAATATTACATACCTGCCACGGGAAGTGGCCTTTATAAACTTCCTGGGCAAAGAACAAGTCCAGATCCTGGCCCAAAATGCCCGAGCCGCCGCCGAAAAGGCTGGCCTCTCAACAGCCACTCTTTCCATAGTGGACCTGGCCACCCTGCGCAATTATACCGGCCTTACCCAAACCCATACCGGCGAACGCAACCATCAACAGATCAATCGTGCCCTGCGCAACGAAAACCGCGCAGAACTGATCCGTCTGGCACCCCTCATTGCCACCCTGGAAGCCGCCCTGGCCAAATTGCCCAACCATGTGGGCGACGTGGTGCGTGCCACCGATCTACCCGAAAATGTCGCCAATCACATCGTGCCGGGAGGTACCTACAGCGACGCCGGATTCATGAGTACAGCCATTGGCGAAACCGGTTTCAAAGGCAAATACATGTTTTACATCAAATCCAGGACCGGAAAATGGATCGAGCCGTTTTCTTTCTACCCGGAACAGAAAGAAGTGTTGTATCCTCCGGAAAAAGAGTTCACAATCAAGGATGTCGAGGAAGGCTTGAATAACAAGATCAAGGTATGGTTGGAGGAGGTGTAATATGAAATTTGGCCCTGATCCCAACATGACCGAAGAGACCAGACAATGGATTGAAAGCACCAGACCAATAATAGACAGAATCCTTCAGAATCAAGAAACCAACCCCGCTGGTTACTTCAAAGGCGAAAAAACGCTGGGCGGCAAATTTTATCCCCCCGGAGTCAAACCCCCGCCAACCCTCTGGGAACAAATGAAAGCCTCCGGGGAAATCGAGTATTGAATCCCTTGGATCGCCGTGAAATCAAAATATTGCCCACCACCCTGGCCAATCAGATTGCCGCCGGAGAGGTGGTGGAACGTCCGGCATCCGTCGTCAAGGAGCTGCTGGAAAACAGCCTGGATGCCGGGGCAACCCGGATCGAGGTGCGCATCGAACAGGGCGGACGCAAACTGATCCAGGTGACGGATAACGGTTGCGGCATGACCACCGAACAGGCCCGCCTCTCCCTGGAGCGCCATGCCACCTCCAAAATCAGCAGCGTGGAGGATCTCTTCCAGATCCGCACCCTGGGATTTCGCGGCGAAGCCATCCCGTCCATCGGGTCGGTCTCCCATATGGACCTGGAGAGCCGAGTGCCGGAAGAGAGCGATGGCGTGGCCATTCTGATCCGAGGCGGCCAAATCGAAGAAACCCGCCGCACGGTGCTGCCACCCGGAACCCGGGTCACGGTCCGCAATCTGTTTTTCAATACCCCGGCCCGGTTGAAATTTCTCCGCTCGGATCGTACCGAAGCCACACATGTCACAGACCTGGTGTTGCGACTCGCCCTGGGTCACCCGGAGGTCGGGTTGCACCTCATGATCGATGGCAAATCCAGCGTCGAAATTCGTGCCGGCAGCGATGAACAGCCGACCCGTATCCGCTTGGCAACCGTATTTGGCAAGGATTTTCCGGACAATTGCCTGGAATTTGCGGGGGGCAACGATTTTCTGCGCCTGTTTGGCTGGCTGGGATTGCCGTCCCAGAACCGGGCCAATGCCTCGGGGATTCACCTGTTCGTCAATGGTCGCTGGGTGCGTGACCGGTCAATCCAGCATGCAGCCCGGGAGGCCTATGGCGATACCCTGCCCAGGGATCGACATCCGGTTTTGGCGCTGTTTTTGGACGTGCCCCCGGATGCCGTCGATGTCAACGTCCACCCGACCAAGCAGGAAGTCCGCTTCCATCAAGGCAATTTTATTTATACAACCGTGCGCCGCAATCTGGCGGATGCCCTGGCCTCCCTGAACAGACACACCGGAATTGCGCCGGGATCCGGACAGCACCGGATCAACCCATCCCCGGACACACCCATTCTGACAGGCCAAACCCAGGGCGACATCCTTCAGGCCGGCCAACTCCCGGGTCCCCCCCCGCAGGTTGGCCTACTCCTGGGACAACCCTTTCGGGCTGACCAGCCCCCCAACGAACGCATTATCGCCACCCTGCCGGCTGCCGTCAGTCGCCCGGTCTACTGGGAGGAGACCGGAAAGATTCCAGCCCGGCAGGCAGGCCAGGAGACCCAACCCCCAGTCATGATCCCGGCCCGGGATCCGGCAGAATTCCTGTCATCCACCGGCCTGTCATCTACCGGCCTGTCACTCGAAGGCCTGTCACCCGCCGACGATCCGGCAGAACCCCGCCACCCCCATACCAGCACGCAACCCCAACCAACAATGGGTGAGTCATTGGGTATACCCCTGGCCCAGATTCACGGCACGTATATCCTGGCCCAGACTCCTGACGGCATTGTTCTGGTGGATCAACATGCGGCCCATGAACGGATCGTCTACGAAACCCTGAAAAAATCCTACGCCACGGCAACCACCAAACGACAGATTCTGCTCATACCCGATGTGCTGGAGCTGTCCCCAGCCGATGCCGGGCGTCTGCGCGACATGCTGCCGGAGTTGGCCCGGATGGGCGTGATTGTGGAACCTTTTGGCGAACATGCCTTTCTGGTCCGGGAACTGCCGACCATGCTGGCCACCACCGAGTCCGGCAAACTGATCCTGGACATCATCCACGATCTGGACCGTTTTGGCAGCAGCACAGCCGTGGAACGACGGCATGAAGCCATCCTGACCTCCATGGCCTGTCATGGTTCCGTGCGGGCCAACCGGCGACTCAACAGGGATGAAATGGATGCCCTGCTCAGGCAGATCGAAGCGACCCCGCTTGCCGGCCAGTGCGGCCACGGGCGTCCGACCTACATCAAAATGTCCCTCAACGAACTGGCCAAGCTGTTCGGAAGACACTGACCATTGCAGTGTCATGGCTATCAACAAACGAACCGGGCTGTCCAGATGAGACTAAAAATTCAGGGTGATGGTTTTTTTGGTTTTGGTTTTCGTCTCTTCGATTTGCAGACGCAGCTGATAGGCCTGGGTGGCCTCTGCCGGGAAGAACAACATGCCATAACTGATCATGCCTGGTTGAATGGCCCGATGCTGCAACGACTTTTGTGCCATGTCATCCTGGATGCGGTCGATTCCCTCCTGGTTGACGGCACCTTCGACGCCGCCAGCCAGTCCACCCAGGGCGATACCGGCAGCCGCTCCCTTGCCAGCCGATTCCAGCACATTCTTGTTGCTGACGATACCGATGGCGGCACCGGCCAGGGCACCGGCAGCCATGCCCAGAAAACTGCCGTAGGCACCTTTTTCAAACATTTCCTTGGTTTTGGTATATTTCTGGGAACGTTCCTGGACAAACTTGCCATCCAGGATGGGCCACATGGCACCTCCAATTCCCACCAGAAAGGTCTGCGCATCCACGATATGGATGGCATTTTCGCCTTGATTGTCGAAAACGACCTGCACCGGCAACATGCCTGCCCCGATGATGTCAAATCCGAATTTTTCCTTGGCAATATCCGGATTGAAGAAAGGCTCAGAGCCGATGACGGTATTGAATACCCGCTGGTGATTGGGGTACGAATCGGGAGCGCGGAAAGAGACGGGGGTTGCCTTGTACGCCGTCGAACACCCCACCGGCCCGGCGGCCAGCAGGGAGAGTGCCACAAAAGCCGTAAAAAATCTTTTCATGGTCGGAACCGGAACACAGTCAAAAGGATTGCCGTAACCCTCTCTCTAGCAGATTCCTCGCCCTTCGGCAAGAGATTCTCCACGCAACCGAGGCCGGACCAGGATCCATGAACCGGTGGTTTGCGGGGAAACAATTCCCCGACAAACCACCGATTCAAAAGGATTCAAGCATGACAAAAGCAACCGATACTCCTGTCATGCAGCAACGCCAGCAAACCCGGGTCAGGCCAGGCCCGGCATTTCTGCAACATCAGCGACGTTTCCAAACCTCTTTGCTGATGAAATCTTCACCTTGTTCAATGCACTGGCCTTTCCAGCCAGTTGTTCCATCCGGCTCCATGACGCAAACGGTTGGTTTTTTGCCTTCGGCAAAGGCGGCGGCCAGCATGTTACCCATTTGAATGGCGATACCCAAATATTTGCCTTCAGAGTCTTGATAGTTGATCTGGAAGGCCTCACCCTTCTTACTGATGATGGCAACGCCCTCGTAAGGGCTTTTATCGACCGCATTGACGCCGGACACATTGTAGCTTCCTACAGCAACTGCCTGGGCAGCAGGGGCAGCGGCAGGTGCAGCAGCGGCAGGTGCGGCAGCGGCGGGTGCGGGTGCGGGTGCGGCAGCAGCAGGTGCAGCAGCGGCAGGTGCAGCAGCGGCAGGTGCATCAGCAGCAATGGCCAGGGAAGGCAACACGGAACAAAGACCCAACGACAGAACAGCCGCGATGGAGCCGAGTCGGCATTTTTTAAGATTCGACATGAGAAAATCTCCCAATGATTGCGGTGTAGACAAGACAGATCGGAAATATACACAAGCCGGCGAGAGGGTATATTCAATTTACGAGAAAGTCAATATCCAGGTGGCGTGAAATGAATGCCATCCGGTGGATACCAATAAAATTCATTTCTTAATTTTCTGGATTAACTCACGATATCCTCCCCCCTCGTTATTTGCTTGCTTTCAATCCAGCAACAAATATAGGATGCGGAAATCTCGTTACCTGCTTTCATGCAAAGGGAGCCTGAACATGTTGATTCGAAACATTATTCTTATTCCGATGCTTGCAATCATGCTGGCCGGCACGGCGTGGGCCGAGGCCAAACAGGATTTCAACCTCACCAATCGCACTGGATACGTCATTGACAAGGTCTTTGTCTCCCCAACCCATCAGGAATCCTGGGAATCCGATGTCCTCGGTCGCGACACCCTCAGCGACGGCGAAACCGTCGCGATCCATTTCAGCCGTAGCAATAAATCATGCAATTGGGACCTGATGGTTGTTTATGATGATGGCGAAAAAGCCATCTGGGAAGGTATTGACCTGTGTACCGTCTCCAGCATCACCATCAGATGGAACAAATCTACCGGTGTCACCAGTGCTGCCTTCGATTGATGTGATTGACCCTCACGTCAGTCAACAACGTGCTTGCATGCTGCGCAAACCATGGCAGAGGGGGAAATCCTTCCCCCCTCACTTATGCAGTAAACCTGTTCAAGTCACTCTCGAATTCTTGTTCTGGTCATTTTGAGATTCTGATTGTGCCTGGCCTATCCGTTCTGGCCAATGCGGAATTTTGGCAGAACCGTTTTTCCGGGAACAGCCCGAAACAAACTCAGATGATTTTTTTTCGCAGTTAATCAGTTCATGATTTTTAATGAGTTCATGATTTTCTTCATGTAAACATCAACCAATTCTTTCGATTTTTTATCATATAATAAATCGGCTGAGACAATCAATTCTTTCTCAACGATTGATTTTCGGTAAAAAATTTTACCATTCAAAAATCCTGAAACAACAAACCAGTTTCCTTTCAATGTTTTATATGTAATCTCACCGCCTTTATTAATATAATCACCCACGACATCATTATATAATTCACTTGGAGACTTATCGAGAGCATTATAAATTCCAGATGCGGTCAGCAATATTTTTTCGTCACCGGATGAAAATACCACTCCATCATTATTATCAGATTCAAACTTTTGTGACAATATATTTGATGGATATTCTATTTCAAAATTAAATCTGTCATTGTAATATTTTTTATAGTATTTAATTGTATTGCCAGACGTGTTGAGTATTTTACTGTCTGCTTCTGCTTCTGCTTTTAATTTTCCGGGATAGAACGTCACAGTCGAAACAATCATGACCAATAGAATGAATTTAGAAAATACATTGTCTGGACAGGATATGTTTCCTGATTTTATGATCGTTTTGGCATGGATCATGGCCATGAGATTCACCCTCCCGGAGATGGCTGACGGCGAAAGAACAGCTTTTGTCCATCACTGATAATGGTACCGGTGACGGATTGATTATTGTTGAGCCACTCGGAGGTCACGGCAATATCCAGACTTTGGTTACCCTGGGCGTCCCGGGTACCTTTTCCCTGCAAGGTCAACCCATCGGATGCCAGACGCACATTGTCGAAACGAATCCGCCCATCAAAAAAATTCAAGGTGGCGGAGGCCATTTTCCAGTAGAACGATTTTCCTTCTTGAAACAAATTCTGTCCATCCACCAGATTATTGGTAAAAACGGCACCATCCAGGCCGACCAGCCGGCCAGGTTCCAGGCGCAGGTTGGCCTGTCCTGACCACGTTCCCTCTGGCAACAACCGCTTATCAAGCTGTCCCCAAAAATCACCCTGACCGAAGAGAAGTCCTTCCAGTCGGATGGGAGCGGCAGCTTTGGTCTCCGCCAGCCGGTTCAGCAAGGAATCCGACGGCGGCGACACGTTCAGAAAACGCTCAAAAGCCACCCCGGAGATACCCAGTCTGGCATGGAAAACCGGAAAGGGGTCCGAGTGCAGAATCTGGATGGCACCGTCCAGGTTGCCATTGGCAACCCGCAGACGCAGATCAGAAAATTCCCAGGTCATCCGGGAAATTTGCACCGGGGTTGAAAACGACTCCATGACCAGGGGACCCAGACGACTCTTGCCACCTTGCAGAGTACCCTGGATTTGCCAACCAATCTCTGCTGGTCGCGTCAAGTGCAGGTTCATGGCCACCAGACCGTCTCCAGACCACTCCTTGATGTCGTGCAAAACGGGCAGAAGATTATGCATATCCCAGGTGCCGACCAAAGAGAGATCCGGTTGCGGATGCAGTTCTCCCCGCATGGTCAACAGTTCGTTCTCTTCTCCCTGTATGACCGTTTCCAGACTGGAAGTGACGGCATCTTGATGGTTCAGGGACAGCGCAATTTTCAGGGGAGTTCCCACAGGTTTATGAATGCTGTCGCGCCACAGGAGGTCGGTCTGGGTCAGATTCAGCTTGCCGGTCAGCACAAAGGCAGCTGGCCAAACACCCTGAATGTGCATGCTACCCTCAAGAGAACCTCCTGCCGACAAGGAACCGACCGACCATGGAATCCCTTCCAAGGCCAGGGAGTTCATGGTGGTTCCTTCAAGATCGAGAACAAAATGATCCTCGTACCGGACGGTTCCCTTGAGATCCAACAAAGGTGAATCATTCAAGAACAAATAAAATTCCTGGAAAGTGGCCTGGGGAATCAAGTCTTCCATCTTGAGTATGGACTTTTGTCGAATGGCCACATCCATACTGACCGGTGGTGTTTCTTTCCGGGTGGTCAGTGGGGTATGATTCTGTCCGGCAAGAGGTGCCTCTTTCCGGGCTGTTGCAGCAGGATCCTTGGGAGGGGGGGAAGCCAGAATATCCTTCCGGATCTGATCGGGTCGTTCGTTGAGCAGGGCCACAAGAAGATTCTTCCTGGCCGACGGTGAAGGCGTCTTGCGGTTTGCCGGGAAAAATTCCAAACGGTGCAATTCCAGCCAGGAGTTGGTCTGCATGCCATGCAGGAGTTTGCCGTGGACCAGGGTGGAAAAGTAGCCCCGTTCAGCGCGGGCATTGAGGTGAAGTTTGTTCAATATGGCGGTGAGATGATCTGGACGACTCGATTTTCCCTCCACACTGAGCAACAGAGGCATTTCCAGGGGATTGAGAGACATGGGCAGAGGTCCGATCTGACCATGGGCGGTAAAAGGAATGGATTGCACCAGGGCTGAACCACTGATGGCTGATGCCCGTTGGGGAGTCAGATTGTGGATCTGTATCTGGATATGATCCATCACCCAATTCCGTTCGTCAGGTTGTTCCTGGTTTTTCAGCCGGAGCGTTCCGTCGCGAATGACAACCCGTCCCAGGGTCAGGTCAGTCAACGCCAGACCCAGGGTCCTGGACATGTTGGCATTGCTCCACCGGGCACCATCCCTGGCCCGGTTCAACAGAGGCCGGTCGGAACGCTGGACAAGGTTGATCTGGGGATTAACCAGCATGACCGAAGTTACTTTGATTTTTGATGTAAACAGAAAACTCCAATCCAGTCCAACATAAATTTGTCCGACCCGCAACAGAGGCGGATCGGCGGGGTCAAATGATTTGACTTCCAGGGATTTCAGTTCCAGGCGCAAACCTCCTGCCGGGGCAAGCTCGACGGCATCGATGGAGACCGGATAACCAAGAATGACTTCCAGGGTGCGGACAATGTAGGGGCGATATTGATCGGGATCGACGATGCGGGGTGCCAGGACCACGATGCCCCCCAGGAGGAAGGCAAGAACGGCCAACAGGATCGCACTGTTGCGCGTCATCCGGACAGTTTATCCTTGAGCAACTGGTTGACCATGGCCGGATTGGCCTGTCCCCTGGTCTCTTTCATGATCTGTCCGACAAAAAATCCCAGCAAACGGGTCTTGCCAGCCCGGTATTGCATCACTTCCTGGGGATTGCTGGCCAGGACCTGTTCGACTATGGCTTCGATGGCACCGCTGTCACTGACCTGTTGCAGTCCCTGGGCGGCAATAATCTTTTCGGGGGGATCGCCGGTGGTGAACATGGTCCCGAAAACCTGCTTGGCCATTTTGCCGGAAATGGTACCTTGGCCGATCAGGCCAATCAAGCGTCCCAACTCCTTGGCGGCCACGGGCGAAGCGCTGATCTCCCTGTTTTCCTTGTTGAGAAGACCCAGCAGCTCCACGGCAACCCAATTGGCGGCTGCTTTGGGATTGTTGGCTGTGCCGGCGACCTCTTCATAATAATCGGCCACATCACGGGCAGCGGTCAGCACGGCGGCATCATACGCGGAGAGGCCATAGTGCGTCTGGAAACGTGCCTGCCGGGCATCGGGAAGTTCGGGAAGGGTGGCTGCCTGGGCGGCGATCCGTTCCGGGGTGATGTGCAGGGGCGGCAGGTCCGGTTCGGGGAAATAACGGTAGTCGTTGGCTTCCTCCTTGCTGCGCATGGAACGGGTGACCTCTTTTTCGGCATCCCACAACCGGGTCTCCTGCACGATCCGTCCACCACTTTCCAACACATCGATATGGCGCTCTGCCTCATGGTCGATGGCCCGCATGACATTCCGGATTGAATTGAGATTTTTCAATTCACAGCGGGTTCCGAACGGCTCCTGACCCCGGGGCCGAACCGAGACATTCGCATCACAACGGAAGGAGCCTTCCTCCATATTGCCGTCACACACTTCCAGGTAACGGACAATACTGCGCAATTTTTTCAAATATTCCCCGGCCTCGGCGGCGGAACGCAAATCCGGTTCCGAGACAATTTCCATCAGGGGGACACCGGTCCGGTTCAAATCCACCCAGGAGGCTCCGGCAATGCCTTCATGCATGTTTTTGCCGGCGTCCACTTCCATGTGAATGCGGGTGATGCCGATGATTTTTTCCTGATCTGCGCCTGTTGCAATACGCACCTGCCCCCCGGAGACAATGGGCAGTTCATACTGGGTGATCTGGTAACCTGCCGGCAGGTCCGGGTAAAAATAATTTTTGCGGGAAAATTCGCTGTGAAGATTGATGGCTCCCGCAATGGCCAGACCGGTGCGAATGGCCATGTTGACCGCTTCCTGGTTCAGGACGGGCAGCACGCCGGGAAAGGCGGCACACACCGGACAGATTTGCGTATTGGGTTCTGCCCCGAAACGGGTGGCACAGCCGCAGAAAACCTTTGACCGGGTGCGCATCTGGGCGTGGATTTCCAGGCCGATGACAATTTCATATCCGGGATGCGTAGCCATGTCCATTCATTTCCAGTGCCTGTTGGGGAGTCCCCATCATTCCCTTGTTTGCCAACACCTTGGGTCCCGAGAGGTCCACCGCATCAGCGGCTTCACGTTCGGCACACGCAAGCACACGGACTCTCACCGCTGACCGAGCCGAGCTAAAACCACAGCCAATGAATCAGCCGTTATCTTTCCCGCTTCATATCTTGAAATGCGTGATTCCGCCTCCTCTGACCACAGTGCATCAACTCCATTTTCATCGAAACGCACGGTGGTAGAGACCTTCGTTCCACTCCCGGCGGGACGACCACGGCGAATCAGTTGGTTGCCCATGTATTCGTCCGCCTCTTCGAAAAAAGCATCTGTCAGTTCCGGGGCATCATCCGGGTCAATCCACTCTGTTGCCGTATTTGGCGTGTTCCCGTTCATTAGCTTTCCTCAACGAAGTGATGCGACGGATCGTAGAGGATTTTCATGCTCGCCATTGTCGTAACGTTTATTTGGAGATGCCAACACGCAATGTCTCCATGATCTCAGGTTGATCATGCCGCCAATCGGACACCAAATCAACCCCTGGCAGCAAAGCCTTTGGCTACAGGCTTTGGCCACCGGGGTTGATCATGCTGAACCTGCTGCGGTTGATCAGGTCAATTGCCTTCTGGGCATGCTTCCGTGTTTTTCGAGTCTGAAAAAAGCGATGGATTGGGTCAACATGTCGGCTTGCGAGGCCAGTTCTTCGGCAGTTGCGGCCAGTTCCTCGGAAGAGGCCGAGTTCTGGTGGACAACCTGATCAAGCTGCTGAATGGATTGGCCGATATCTGAAATTCCTTCGCGCTGCATCCTGCTGCACTCGGCGATTCCTCGAATACGCTCCGCCGTATCTTGAATATCAGGCACCAGTTTTTCGATGATGGTTCCGGCCTGTTCGGAAACGCTGACGCTGGATGCGGAGAGTTGGCTGATCTCTCCGGCGGCTGTTTGACTGCGTTCGGCCAGTTTTCTGACTTCGGCGGCCACCACGGCAAAACCTTTGCCATGTTCACCGGCCCGGGCTGCCTCGATGGCGGCATTCAGGGCCAACAGGTTGGTCTGGCGGGCAATCTCTTCAATGATACCAATTTTTGAAGCAATCTCCTTCATGGCCCTGACGGCCTCGATGACGGCCTTGCCTCCCTTGGCGGCATCCTCCGCAGCTTTCAAGGCGATGGTTTGTGTGGAATTGGAACTGTCTGTATTCAACTGGCAACTCCCCGTCATCGAATCCAGGGCCATTTTGGTCGTGTCCAGAGAAGCCGACTGTTCGGTCGTTGCCTGGGCAAGACTTTGTGCAGATTCCGAGATGGCCCCACTGCCCAGGGAAACCTGTTCCGCCGCAACCGAAACCTCTCCCAATATTTTTTGAAGGTTTTCCACCATGTTCATGATGGACTGATTGATGCCGGTGGTTTTTTGGGCCACGTCAACCCGCATGGTCAAGTCTCCAGATGCCACCCTGGAAGCCAGTTCGGCAATGGCTTTTGGTTCGCCACCGACCTGTTTCATGATCATGCGAATGATGGCTGTTGCCAAGCCAATCGCTACAACCAGGACCGAAAGCAATAACCAGATTGCCCAACGGATTGCAACAGTACGGGTGGAATCGAACAATTCGTCCGCAGCATGGGCTTCCTTCAGCATGGAAGCTGCAATTATTTCAACATCATCCTTCAGTTTTGCTCGTTGACCATCCAGCTCCCCGTCCAATCGATGCAATTGATCCTCCGCACCTCCCGCTTCCACTTTGGAAAGATTTGAAACAGCAGCAAAATAATCCCCACCGACACGAGCCAGATAATTCCGGTATTGTGATGCGACCTTTTCGGACTGGGAGCGCTCCTCTGGAGTGTCCGCCAGGGATGCCAATGCCGACAGATCCTTGTCCATCTGCTGTTTGGCTTCATCCAAGGCTTTTCGCGATTCATCCAGCTTGCGGTTGATGGCAGCATCGGCGGCAATGGCATACACCCGTTCGGCCTGTTGGGAAATCCCTTCAATGGCCAGTGCATCCTTGAAACGTTTGGCACCCTCATCCTGCAACCTGGCCAGATCGGACATGATCACAATCTGATAAACAGCCGATGCCGCAAACAGGCCCACCACGAGCAGGAACGAACTCATAACCTTGGTACCAAGACGCATATTGGAAATATTCATATGACCCCCCCTTTCATGTTTCCCCTCTCATGAAGCTATTGTTTCAATATCAAAATTCGCGTTTATTCAACTCAAACGACAATCAGGATGGTACCCAGATGCCCCCCTTTGGGATTGACAATCTCCAAAAAAACAGCAGAATCCCGGATTCGATTCGTCTATGGACGTATCAGCATGGACAGGAAGCGTGCAGCAACGAGGAACAAACTTGGCGTGGAAAATAATCTTTTAGACTCTGTTAATCAAAGGTCAAACTTGATGCAGATCAAGATTTCCGCCTGTCTGCGTGCATAAGTGAGGAAATCGGCCAATGATTCAATCAGATCAGATGGATCGAGACCGCATGATCACCAAAATCGGCGAGCGGGCCGAAGCGCTGTACGGAGAGGGATTGTGCTGCTCCGAATCGATCTTTCTGGCCGTTGTGGAGTCGCTGGGTGAAAACCCGGATGTTGCCCGAACGATGGTTCCGGTAGCCAGTGGCTTGTGTGGAGGCATGGGTAACCGCAATGCCACCTGCGGTGTGTACACCGGGGGAGCCGTGGCGATTGGCCTGCTCAGAGGCCGCTCGTCACCCCTGGACAAGGACAAGCTGACCCGGACCCTGACAGCCCGCTTTCAGGAACAGCTGCTGGCCGAGGCGGGTGCCCTGCGTTGCCAGGATCTGCTCGACAAGTTCGGGCCAATCCGCAACATTGGCAAGCGTCTGTGCCGCAAGCTGACCCGGCAAGGGGCGGAAATTCTGGCTAAAACTATTCTTGAATCGAAATAATAATAAAATAATTTCAACAACCATATCTCACGACCGATAAATCTCTCTGCGGTGGCCTACCGTAATGACAACAACTACCAACCGTTTGTCATGGATATGGCACAACAGGCGATAATTGCCGACACGATAGCGCCACCACCCGACTTTGTCACCTTTGAGCGCTTCCCCAAAATGACGCGGATTTTTGCATCCATCTATCCGCTCGGCAAGGTAGTCCAAAATCCGGGTCCTTACCAAAAAATCCAACTTGAGAAGCTGTTTCTCGGCAACTTCGCCAATTTCAACCGTCCAGCCCAAGTTCTTTCCTGATCTGGGACAGTGGTTTGCTGGATCTGGTTTCGGCCAACGCGCCTTCTGCCAACGCCAAATCTTCCTCGTCTTCCAGCATCCTTGAAACGGCCTGTCGCACCAGGTCACTCTTACTGCGATGCCGAGACTTGGCCAAAGCTTCCAACTGCAACTCCATTTCAGAATCCAATCTGACCGCCAACATAACGACACCCTCCGTATAACAGTGTATGACGCGAGAATCTCACTCGCATGGGATGGATGTCAAGCAAAAACTGATCGAAAGTGCAATACTCAAAAGAAAACATATCCCCCCGGATTCCCTCTTTCCAGGCCATGCAAGGAAAGAGGGAATGTCTGGGGGGGATCCAGTCACATCAATCAGGCACCGAGGCGTTTTTTGTATTCGGCGACCTGTTTGCGCATGCGTTCGGGCAGGCGGCTGCCCACCTTGGCCATATAGTTATCCAGGTCTTCCAACTCCGCCTTGAAAGCCGCAGGATCGACTTTCAACAACTCGGCCAGATTTTCCTTGGATATGTTGAGTCCGGTCATGTCCAGGTCTTCGGGTTTGGGCATGAGGCCGATGGGGGTTTCCACGGCACTCCGTTTGCCTTCCACCCGTTCGCACATCCATTTGAGGACGCGGGCATTGTCACCGAAACCGGGCCAGAGCCACTTGCCGGCATCATTTTTCCGGAACCAGTTGATATAAAAGATGGCCGGGGCTTTGCTGCCGAGACGGTCACCCATGTTGAACCAATGCTGCCAATAATCGCCGACGTTGTAGCCGCAGAAGGGCAACATGGCCATCGGGTCACGCCGCAGGGATCCCTTGACATCGAGGGCGGCGGCGGTGGGTTCGGAAGCGGCGGTGGCTCCCATGAACACACCATGATCCCAGTTCATGGCCTGATGGACCAGGGGCATGACCCGGGTCCGACGACCACCGAAGATGAAAATGTCGATGGGCACCCCTTCCGGATTTTCCCAGTCGGAGCAGATGGTCGGGCACTGGTGGGCCGGTGCGGTAAACCGGGCATTGCCATGCGCACCCGGCTCCTTGGAGGCCGGGGTCCACTCACGCCCTTTCCAGTCGATACCATGTTTGCATTCCGTTTCCATCCCTTCCCACCAAACGTCCTTGTCATCGGTCAGCACGCAGTTGGTGAAGATGGCGTTGGCCCGGATGGACTCCATGGCCATGGGATTGGAATTTTTGCTCGTACCGGGAGCGACACCAAAGAAACCGGCTTCGGGATTGATGGCATAGAGGCGACCATCGCCGCGAATTTTCATCCAGGCAATGTCATCGCCGACACACTCGACTTTCCACCCCTGAATGGTGGGTTGCAACATGGCCAGGTTGGTTTTGCCGCAGGCGCTCGGGAAGGCGGCGGCGACATGAAAACGCCGACCTTCGGGATTGGTCAGGCGCAAAATCAACATGTGTTCGGCCATCCACCCCTCGTCCCGGGCCTGGGCCGAGGCAATGCGCAGGGCGAGACACTTTTTGCCGAGCAGGGCATTGCCGCCGTAGCCGGAACCATACGACCAGATCAGGCGTTCTTCCGGAAAATGGGCGATATATTTTTTCTCGATGGGGGCGCAGGGCCATTTGCCGTTGTCTTTTTCCCCCTTGGCGAGCGGCTTGCCGACGGAGTGCAGGCAGGGAATGAACTCGCCGTCGGCTCCGAGCGTCTCGATGACCTTGGTGCCAACCCGGGTCATGATATGCATGTTGGCGACCACATATGGACTATCGGTAATTTCCACCCCGATTTTGGCAATCGGCGATCCCACCGGTCCCATGGAAAATGGAATGACATACATGGTGCGGCCATGCATGCAGCCGTTGTACAGGCCGCGCATGGTCTTCTTCAACTCTTCCGGATCGATCCAGTTGTTGGTCGAACCGGCATCCTCTTTTTTCCGGCTGGCAATGTAGGTACGATCCTCGACCCGGGCCACGTCGGAGGGATCCGAACGGAACGCATAGCTGTTGGGACGCTTGGATTCATTCAGCTTGGTGGCCAGTCCGGCATCCACCAACAATTTCATCATGTTGTCGTATTCAGCCTTGGTCCCATCGCACCAGACCACAGTATCGGGTTGGCACATGGTCCGAACCTCTTCAACCCAGGCGAGCAATTTGGCGTTTTTCGTCATCATGAGTACCTTTCCTGGAACCAATTATTGGGTGGAGCGACAGGCGCATGAAAGATGCCGGTCCCGTTAATCCGCACACAAGGACCGTTGGCAGAAAATTTTCACTTTCAGTTGGATCCTGTGAGCAGGCACAAACTTCTAAGTTCTACCAGTGATTTTTAATCTTGTCAAGGAAGATTGGCAAAGACCACACTTTGTTACGGGATTTTTACATTTTGGTTCGGAAGAGTCCAGAAAATATTTCAATCATGGCCAGAATTTGAATAATCCGAAGGATTGAGTACCTTGCCAACAGCGAACAGGATGCCAACCGCACAGAAACATCCGGCAATTTTGCACCAGCAACAGAATTGCATCCGCTCAGAAACATCCGGCAAATTTCCTGCGGCAGACGGGCATTCGACCGCTCAGGAGAATCCGGCAAACTTTTCAATTGCAGCCAGAATGTTGGGCACATCCTCAGGACCGACGGCGTGAAACATCTCCCCCCCCGGGGCAATGCGTACATTGGGTCCCTTGGCACATTCACCAAAACAGGAAATCAGCTTCACAGGAATGGGCCAGTGACGTTGGGCAATGGCATCGACCAACAGAGTGACCAATGCCTGACTGCCCCGCTGACCACAAGAAGGATTTGACGATGAAATTCGCTCCTTGGTACAAACCAGCAACATGACTTCCCGTGAATTCGGCAAAGAACCGGTCATGACGCACTTTCAAAGCCAGATTTGGATGGTTGGTGATGAATGCATCCCGTTCTGGCTTGTGCCTGGATCCGGGACCCAGGCAAGCCACGAACGGGTACACTCCCCTCCATCCTGATGTTGCGCTCGACCGAATTGTCAAGTCACAACAAATTATTTCATGGTTCCAGGTTGGTGGATGTCACATCCGGATCGGGATGCGTGGCTGGTTTGCCGGCCTGGGACTTTTCCTCCTCGGCATCCACCAGATCGCGTGGTGAAATCGTCTCGGAGCGGGTTCCAAAGACCTCTTCCATGAACACGCGGGAAAGATTGGCCTTGATCTCTTTTTCCACATACTGAAGCGAACGCAAAGTGCCTGTTGTGGAAATGGAGACAGAATCCCGCACCACCCGGGCGGATGATTCCACCAGGGTACCAAAATCCATGGTACCGGTGTTGGTCATTTTCGGCTTGGGATCCAGGGCGGTCTGGGGCGTGGATCGAATTTCCATGCTGGGTTTCTCCGTCAGGGGGGTGGAATCCTGCTTGTGGGCGAGACCACCCCGGATTAGTATGAAATCTGAATGCCCTGTCACTCCTGATCGGCAAAAACCAGCGCCGGAATAAGCGATCCATGTTGAATTTTCTCAACCGACTGGGTGTCAACGAGCAAGTCACTCTCTCCGGTATCGCAATCCTGATTGGCATCATGGTGGGTTACGGATCCATTCTGTTCCGTCGTCTGATCGAATTGTTTCAATTCTTTTTCATGGGAAGCGGCGACGAGGATGTCGTCACCGTGCTGTCGGGGCTTCCCTGGTGGCACATTTTATTGATGCCGGTTGTGGGTGGGTTGATCATCGGTCCCCTGGTGCATTTTTTTCTGCCGGGTGCCCGGGGTGATGGCGTGCCAGAGGTGATGGCCGCCGTGGCCCTGCGGGGTGGCAAAATCAATCCCAAGGATGGTCTGGGAAAAATCATCGCCTGCGCCCTGTCAATAGGCAGCGGCGGCTCGGTGGGCCGTGAAGGTCCCGTCGTCCATCTGGGAGCCACCATCGCTTCCTGGTTTGGTTCATATCTTCAGATGACCACCAAACACATGCGCACCATGGTCGGCTGCGGGGTCTCCGCCGGCATCGCCGCATCCTTCAATGCCCCCATTGCCGGGGTGATGTTCTCCCTGGAAGTGATCATGGGTGACTACGGTCTGACCACCTTTTCACCCATCGTCCTTTCCGCTGTGATCGCCACCGTGGTGGCCCGGGTCCATCTGGGCGATTTTCCGGCCTTCATTGTCCCACACTATACCCTGGTCTCCGCCTGGGAAATTCCGGCCTATGTCGGTCTGGGACTTGTGTGCGGCCTGACCGGCATCCTGTTCATGCACACCCTCTTCAAATCCGAAGACCTGATCCATAAAATTCCCATTCCCATCTATCTCAAACCCATGCTGGGCGGCTTTGTCGTGGGTCTCATCGCCCTGTTGTATCCGCAGATCATGGGGGTCGGCTACGACACCATGAACCATGCCCTCCAGGAAGAGATGCTCGGCATGCTGATGCTCACCCTGGTGTTCGTCAAGATTGTCGCCACCGCGATCACTCTGGGCAGTGGTTTTTCCGGAGGAGTGTTCACGCCCAGCCTGTTTCTGGGAGCCATGGTCGGAGGGGCCTACGGGACCTATGCCCACTCCCTCTTTCCCGCCCTCTCCGCCGGTCCGGGTGCCTATGCCCTGGTCGGCATGGGGGCCATGTGTGCCTCGGTTCTGGGGGCACCCATCACCTCCATTCTGGTCTTGTTCGAATTGACACGCGACTACAGAATCATGCTCGCCTTGATGGTCTCCTCGATCGTGGCCTCCCTGCTCATCAACCAGATCTATCGTCATTCGGTTTTCACCCGTGCCCTGAGCCGCAAGGATATCCACCTCCACGCCCAGCACGAAGCCAACCTGTTGCGGGACATTCCCGTGGGTGCCATCATGCGCCCCCCCTGTCCCATCGTCGCCGACACCACAACCATCCACCAGATCAAGGAGATGATCCACCACACCCGGGAAGAGTTTTTCCTGGTCAAGGAAAACAGCGACACCATCAAGGGCACCATCTCCTTCCGGGAAATCCGGGGCGTGGCCTTCCAGGAGGATTTGGAATATCTTGTCCTGGTCCGGGATATTCCAATCCAGAAAATTCTGACTGTCGTCCCCACCGATGATCTGTTTGAAATATTTCAACGCATGGGTACAGCCGGCATCGAACAGGTGGTGGTGGTTTCGCAAATCAACCCGTCCCAGGTATTGGGCATCCTGACCAACCATGACGTGATCCGTGCCTATAACAAGGCGCTTATGGGACGCGACTCCGGACATGGGCAGAAATAGAAACAGGCACTTTCCCCCATGAATGACAATCACCCCGTTCTGGACGACCTCAATCCACCCCAACGGGACGCAGTCTTGTTCCGGGATGGTCCCTTGATGGTTCTCGCCGGTGCCGGCTCCGGAAAAACCAGGGTTTTGACACGACGTCTTGCCTGGCTGGTCCTGGATCAGGCCTGCCGGATCGAAGAGATCCTGGCCGTCACCTTCACCAACAAGGCCGCCCGCCAAATGCGGGATCGGGTGGCAGAACTCCTCGCCGAACGTGCCCCCCTGCACAGTGGTCGCCTGTGGATCGGCACCTTCCATGGACTGGCGGCCCGTATCCTGCGCAGGCATGCTGAAACACTCGGTTTTACCAGTGACTTTACCATCCTGGACATGGCCGACCAGAAACGCCTGATCAAGGGATTGGTCGAACAATTGAATTATCAAAACAGTTATTGGACACCGGACCGGCTGGCCAACTCGTTTTCCCGCTGGAAGGATGATGGACTCGGGCCGGACGAGATTGGCGAAGAGCAGGTGCGCATTCCGCGTGACCGGGATGCGGTTCGCTCCTTTTATCAAAACTATCAGGATGCCCTGCGCCGCACCAACTGCATGGATTTTGGTGACCTGCTCCGCAACTGTCTCATCTTGTGGCAAAGAGAACCCGCCATTCTCGAAACCTACCAGAACCGTTTCCGGTATCTCCTGGTCGATGAATATCAGGATACCAATCTGGTGCAATATCGCTGGTTGCAGCAGTTGGCTGCCGTTCATCGCAATCTGTGTGTGGTCGGCGATGACGACCAGGCCATCTACAGTTGGCGCGGGGCACGTCTGGACAATATTCTGCGCTTCAATGAGGACTATCCAGACACCCGGGTCATTCGGCTCGAACAAAACTATCGTTCAACCGGGCATATTCTCCAGACCGCCGGTTCCCTGATCAGTCACAACACCGGGCGCATGGAAAAAACCCTTTGGACAAGCGGGCAGGATGGTGCCAAGGTCGATCACTATGTGGCCGAGGATGGCGATGACGAGGCCCGTTTCATTGCCGACGAAATTCACGGTCAGGTGCGGGATGGACACTATAACCGTTTTGCCATTCTGGTACGGACCAGTCACCAGACCCGTGCCCTGGAAGAGGCCTTGATGCGCCGCAACATTCCATATCAGATTGTGGGTGGTTTGCGTTTCATGGATCGGGCCGAGGTCAAGGATGCCATGGCCTATCTGCGCCTGGTCCATTCCAGCCTGGACAATCTGGCTTTCGAACGAATTCTCAATGTGCCGCATCGGGGATTGGGGGCTGTTGCCCTGGAAACCATCCAGAACACCGCCCGGGAACAGGGTGGATCTTTGCTGGATGCGGCCATCCATCTGCTCGGGGAAAACACCACCCTGGCGGCCCGCTCCCGCAAACCCTTGCAGGGCTTCGTCAATTTGATCCTGACCGCCCGCGAGCAGATGACCGCAGACCATCCCGGTAAAATTCTCGAATACATTCTGCTGGAATCCGGTTACATCCGGGCACTGGACCACGACGAGCGTCGTGCCGACAAACTGGAAAATCTCCAGGAATTGAAGAATGAACTGGGACGCCGTCCGGATTTGACCTCCTTCCTGGAGGATGCCGCGCTGATTACCGACATGATGGAGCATGCCGACACGCCGGAAGTTGGCGAGCGGGTTTTGATTTCAACCTTGCATGCGGCCAAGGGTCTGGAATTTTCCGTGGTGTTTCTGGCCGGACTGGAGGAGGACCTGTTGCCCCACAAACTGGCCATGGAAGGCGGACCTGCCGGATTGGAGGAAGAACGTCGCCTGGCTTATGTCGGCATGACCCGGGCCAGAGACAAGCTCTATCTGACCCTGGCCCGTCGTCGCTGGCTTTTCAATCGGCTGAATGTGTGTATTCCATCGCGGTTTCTGGAAGAGCTTCCCAGGTCGGTGTTGCATGATCGCAGTTTGCGTCTGCGGGTCAGAAGGGGTCCCGGGGGCGGGTTCAGACGCTGAAAAAGGGGATCTGTCCAGAACCCCTGCCCATGCAAATCCTTACGGCATACTTTTTTGTTGGATCGGCAGCTACTGCCGTTTGCCACGAGGTATCCGCAGAGGATTCCGGGCCTTTGAGTCAAGGAAATTCATTGGACACCCCCAGACAGGATCGAATATAATGTCGGCGGTGTATCATCTTGATCCCTACCTGCCAGGACATGCACCATGACCGGTCTTGCCTTTGATACCCTGAAATACACGAAGCGTCTCAAGGATGCGGGTGTTGCCGCGCCCCAGGCAGAAGTACAGTCCGAGTTTTTGGCCGAGATCTTGACCGAAAACCTGGCATCCAAAGAGGATTTGGCAAAATTGGATGCCAAAATGGAAATCCGGTTCAAGGAACTGGATTCCAAAGCTGATGCCAGATTCAAAGAACTGGATTCCAAAGCTGAAGCCAGGTTCAAAGAACTGGATTCCAAAGCTGATGCCAAGTTCAAGGATATTGATGCCAGATTCAAGGATATTGATACCAGATTCAAGGAGGTTGATACCAGGTTCAAGGAACTGGAAACCAAAATTGAAATCAGGTTCAAGGAATCGGACACCAAAGCTGAAATCAGGTTCAGGGAAATTGATACCAGATTCAAGGAACTGGAGACCGGATTCAAGCGGGATATCAAGGATCTGGAAACCGGATTCAAGCGAGACATCAAGGATCTGGACACCAAAATGGAAACCCGGTTCAAGGAACTGGAACTCCGCATGGTGATCAAGCTTGGGGCAATGATGCTGGCCGGCTTCGGTCTCATGGTGACTGCCAACCGCTTTTGGCCCATGACAGTCCAGTACGCTCCAACTCCTCCTGCCGTCCAGGACTCACGTATACCCTCAACCCCTCTCCCCGCCCAAACCATCCCGGGTACACCACCACATCTTCCCGCCCAACCCATCCCGGGTACATCACCACCTCACTGATGCTGTTGCCCGCTCCTGGTCCCCGTCCCTGGCGTGCTTCATGGCTCCTACTGGACTACAAGACAATGCTTGTGTACTGGTTCAGCGTGAATCCGACAAACGACCATCGCGGATAAGCTACTTTTC